>JAHISX010000012.1 GCA_018817915.1 Bacillota bacterium | reverse complement strand
TTAGAGACAAAAACAATAAAAAAGATGGCCGCTCTCTAAAAGAACAACCATCTTACTTAAATGATTTAAATGATTAAGGTCTTTTTTCACTTAGTCCTTGACATAGGGTATACATTAGATGATGCTGGTTTTTGTTTTAATAACAATACCGTAAAGGAGTGGTGAATGTGAGACTTTCCAAAGTACTTGGATTTAGAAGAATCAGAATTAGAAATCGAATACTCACATTAGGTGTAATCATCACTGGTATGTTATCAATCGCATTCGCTATCGTTACATTCTATGGACAAAATGCAGGAAACTTCGTCATCTCAGTTGATGACTTAGCTGAAAATAGAGGAATCATTCTCTCAACAGAACCAAACTTCAATACTCCATCCTCACGTTTAATGACTGAACCAATTTCTGAAGCAAGAGACATGACATACTCGTGGTTAAAGATTGAAGAGGTTGAAGCAACTTATGGTAATTACGTTGATATTGATTATGAATATGTCGCATACACATTTTGGTTAATGAATCAAGGTAGCGAATCACTCGATATCAGTTATCACATTAGAATTACAGACGTTTACAACAACTTAGATTCAGCAATTAGAATATTAGTGATTGAAGATGGCGAAAGAACAGTTTATCAAAAAGCAGATGAACCTGATGAAGATGGAAATTATCCAGTCTATCCAGAAACAGTTCCTGATAGTGTCAATTTCCAATCAGACACAATCGTCATGAGAAAGTTATTTACAAACTTCAAACCAGATCAACAAAAGAAATTCACAGTTATCATTTGGTTAGAAGGTTATGATCCAGACACTGTAGATGAAATTATGGGCGGAATGATCCGATTACAGATGAACTTCTCAATTAATGGATTGGAATAAGCTTATGAGAAACATCAGACGCGTATACATATCAATTATAAGTTTGGTTTTCCTAGCTATCATATTTGGAACAGTCTCATATGCTTGGATGACACTCTCATCCATCAATAACGTAGACGGCATATCACTTGGAGCGTCAACAGGTAATGAGTTAGAAATTTCACTTGATGGCATTAACTATTCAAAAGAATTACCAGCAGCTAGCCTTACTGAACTCTTTGGAGACATCAGATTAATTGATGTCACAAGCGTAGATGGAAAAAATTTCCTACTAGGTGGTCTAAGAGCTGTAGGACCTGCAGTTGCTACCGAACACTATTTATCATTTGAGCTCTGGTTTCAAACAACTAGACCTGAAAAAAATATTTTCTTAATCAACAATGTAAGTGATTTAGTATCGTATGATTCAACAATGAATGGAACTTACGTAGTATCACGAGGCGTATCATGGGTATCAAATTATGATTTCCAAAACGGACCTCTTGAAACTGATATGGTTTTTAAAGGTGATCGTGACACATATTATGCAAGTGATGCGATTAGAATTTCCGTCAATGAAGAAAATGATCAGTTGAATCTATTAGATCAAAGATCATCCGATGAATTAAAGAGTTTCCTCTTCGATCCATCAGGAAATCCAGACCGTGGTTATGGACTCTCATATGGCGCATACAGTTATTTTGTAGCAAGAACGAGATATCATATATGGTTGCCAACAACAACTCAAGATGTATCTTACAGACTTACACAGTTTGATCCAGACAATCCTTATATCGCAGTAGATGATGATTCACAGGTTGCTACAATGGTTGCAACAGAAGATGTCAATATCAGTGGTAAAACAATTTACCGTGCGAAGGTTAGAGTTAATATTTGGATTGAAGGATGGGATGCAGATGCATTTGACTCAATCGAAGATGACAGAGTTTTGATTCAATTACAGTTTAAAGTTGCTAACTTAGTAACAGAATAGATGGATTAATTTAACGAAAGTTAATTAATATAAAAAAAAAGAAAAAATAGGAGACTAGAAAATGAATAACATCACAAGAAAATTAGTATTATCGGCTTTAACAGTCGTTTTAACGGTAGTAGCTTTAGGAACTACTACATTTGCATGGTTTACATTAACAAACACCGCAGTCGTTCAACCATTTGAAGCACAAATCGTTGCTGACACTGGGATTGAAGTTTCACTAGACGGTGTGGATTGGTATACTACATTAACAACTACATTAATTGAAGATTATATCACTAATTCGTCATTCACTACTTTCACACACTTAACTACAGCTATAGGTTATAGTAACTTTTACACCTTAGGTGCAAGTGGTTTAGAAGCAGCAGCAAGTGGTTGGTTACAAATTCCAATTTATTTCAGATCAAATTCAGCTACAGCAATTGACTGGACAGCAGTTTCAATTACTTCACCTCTAACACCTTGGGAAGTAGACGTTGCCCATTTATCAACAACTGGTGCAGTTGCAGCATTATCACTTATTGATCAAGATGCATCTAACGCTATGAGAGTTTCTATTCAAGGTAGTGTTGGTGGATTAAATAATGTTGTCACTTATGAAAAATCATCTGCTAGCAACAATAACGTTGTATTAGGTGGCGATGGTTCAACTCCAGTTGATTACAGTGCTGGTGGTACAGGTGCTGCAGGATCATATAACTATTACTATGCTAAGACTGGCGCATTAATCCCAGGTACAGCTGCAGTAGTCGTTGCTCCAACAGTTACAGCGATTGATGGTACTACAAATGCACAACGCATTATTGACTTAACTGCAGATACTACTTATGGTACATCTCATTGGGGTCAAGTTACATTAAGAGTTTGGGTTGAAGGTTGGGATGCAGATGCATATAACTCAATTCTTGGTAGAATGATCACTGCAAGTTTCACATTCTTCGGAACTGCTGCTTAATAGCATATAGTTCACGTACTAAAAAACGCAATTCTAGTCAGGTAAGTGCATTTTGTTGAAAAATGCACTTACCGTCCATCTTTGAATTGAATGTTTTAGTGTATACTAATAGTATAATATTTTATGTATACATTAAATTAAGGGAGTTATTATGGAAAAGTCAAAAAAGACGTTAGCGAAAAAAATCATAAACATATCAGTTAACACCATATTTTACATTGTGATTGTTTTGCTTTTAGTTTTTTCATTAGCTAACATTCAAGTCAAGAAGGAAAATGACATAGCAAATATTTTTGGTAGAGGATTTTTAGCAGTACAATCAGAATCCATGTCAGGTGATCTAGAAGATTCATTTGAAAAGGGAGATGTCGTTTTTGTCAAGATGCTTGATGATGAAAGTAGACAAGATCTCGTTGTTGGAGATATTATTACGTATTATGATTTAACACTTAAAGCTTTTAACACGCATAGAATTATTGAAATTTTTGTAAATGAAGGTAATACATATTTAGTTACACAAGGTGATAATACACCTGGATCAGATCAACCGATTCGTTTAGCAGATGCAAAAGCGTTGTATCTTTCAAAATGGACTGGTGCTGGTACGGCACTTGATTATTTGCAATCACCAACAGGTTTTGCACTATTTGTTATATTACCAGTTGTCATTATATTAGTTTTTGAAGGTATTGTCTTAGCAAGAAACCTTTTAGCTTTAAATAAATCTAAAATGGAAGAAAAGTTTGCAATTGAAAAAGAAAAGACAATCGTAGATCTTGAAGCAGAAAAAGAAAAGCTACGTGCTCAAATTCTAGAAGAAATGAAGAATAAAAAAGAATCAGATCTATAATCTAATAGTGTATAAGATTCATAAGGAGAGTATATGGTAGAGTTTGCTCGATACTATATTAACTTCATTAGAGAATTTTTTGCGAATATCGGTGACTTTTTCAAACAAATATTTGGAGCGTTCGCCGATTTGTTTTTTAATGAAGTTGGTGTTTATTTTAATGAATTTAATGAAGCAAGTTCAAAATTCCTATTACTCGACTGGGTGATGGCTTTTATTGTTATCTTAATTAATGTAGCCTTCATCATTTTCATCGTTCTTAAACTTTATCAACTGATTCGTCGATACGTTAAATTTTCAAAATCAGAAATTGAAAAAGATGAACTATTAGAAGAAATTACTTTCTTAAATCAAAAAACCATTGAATTAATTGATGAAAAGAATAAAATTCTTGCACTTACAGTCGGTGGCACAAATCTTGGTTCTGAACCTCAAGATCTTCGTAAGGACAAAGATGATAAAGAAGATTATGCTGGTCCATCTCGATTTGTTAAACTGATTCAAGTAGATAGAGATTATGAAAACACAGTTACAGCTGTGCATATGCGTGATGAAGATATGATCAGTTTGAATGCATTAGTTAAACGTTTTATCAATTTCTCAGCTTCAAAATTGGGTTTATTCTACGATAGAAAGATCATATCTGCTTTCTTTGCCGGTATGGCAACATCTAAAACAATGATTTTAGAAGGTATATCTGGTACCGGGAAAACCTCACTTCCTTATGCAATGGGGAAATTCTTTGGACATGATTCAAGTATTATTGCAGTTCAACCATCATGGCGTGATCGTGCTGAAATGGTTGGTTATTTAAACGAATTTACTAAAAAATTTAATGAAACAGATTTTTTGAAGGCTGTTTATGAAACAACCTATAGAGATGATGTTTGTATTATTGTCTTAGATGAAATGAACTTAGCACGTGTTGAATATTATTTTGCAGAATTTTTATCATTACTTGAAATGCCTGATCCTGATGTATGGTTTGTAGATGTCGTTCCTGATGATGAACCTGGGGACCCTAAAAATCTAATTAATGGCAAGATTTTATTACCACAAAACGTTTGGTTTATTGGAACAGCAAATAAGGATGATTCAACATTTACCATTACAGACAAAGTTTATGACCGTGCAACTCCGATTGAAATCAATGCAAAAGCTGCTTACATCGATGCACCACAAACTGAGGGTGTTACCATTAGTTTTGATTATCTTCAGGACTTATTTAGACAAGCTAATCATGATCATGCGATTAGTCTTAAAGCATTGGAGAATTTAGAAAAACTTGATACATTTATTACAACAAATTTCAAAGTTACCTTTGGTAATCGTATTATGAAACAGATTCGTTCATTTGTACCTGCATACATTGCATGTGGTGGTACAGAATATGAAGCACTTGATTATATGGTAGCTAGAAAAATATTTAGAAAATTTGAAAGTTTAAATTTACCATTTTTGCAAAATGAGATCAATGATTTATCTGCTTTATTAGACCGTTTATTTGGACGCAATGTCTTTATCGAATGCCAAGCCTATCTATCAGCAATTAAAAAACAATTTTAATGAGGGATAAAACACATGAAAAAGACGAGTGATTTAACAAAATTTCATCAAACATTAACTGATGCACTTTATCAGATTGAAATGGAAGAAGAATTTCCTAATCACTTTTATCAAGCCTTATTATCAGGTGAAAATGCGATTTATCAAAAAAATATATCTGAAATAAAGACTTTTCATGAAGATTGGATCGGCACGATTGAATCGTTTTTCCCAAGTCTTGATAAGATTACTAAAAATGCAAAATCTGGTTTGAGATACGATCAAGAGATTGTTGCTATTGAAAAAGCAAAGAAAACTAATAGTGAATCTGTTAGACATCTAGCTTCACATACGCATCTTATCAAAGAAATTCGCAATGGAGAAGTTGTCCCAAAGAAGATTTTGATTACTCAAGCTGAAGTTGATTTAGCAATCTACGAAAATCGCTTTATTATGACACTTATAAACCGGTTATTTCGCTTTGTTATGCAAAGATATGAGATTGTCAAAAACAATGTTAAATCGTATGAACGCAAGCATTTTAACTTAAAATCAGAGTTCACTATAAGAGAATCTGAAGTTGAACTCAATATAGACTTGAATATTAAAGATGAAATAGAATTTGATATTGATGGTAGAAGTAATTATAAATTGATGAATAGAATTAATAATTTACTTAAAATGGTTAATGGTCTTAGAGAAAGCAACTTCATGGAAGAACTTAAAAATGCTAAGCCTATTGTCCCACCTATCATGAAAACTTCAATTATTTTGAAGAATGTCGATTATAATAACTGTTTGAACTTATGGTTGTATCTTGATAAGTACAATACTTTTAATTTTGACCTAGATGTGAAAGAACAAAATCTACCCTTTGATAAGTATTATTTGCGCAATGTTTATCAAACAGCATTGATGTCGTTTTCCACAGTCTATGCCAATCAAGAGGCTCTAGCTGATCACTATCAATATGTTGATGTTGAAGAATATAAGAGAAGAGCTCCTAAATTTGTTAAAAAGAATTTAAAAGATATTATCAATCAACCAGATCCTGTTGTTTTAGAAGATACACAAATCAATCAATATTATCTAGATCAAAGTGTCGAAATGTTCAAAAAAAATCTTGAAAAACATAATGATGAATCATCTTCTTATGATGTTGCTTTAAGGAAAGCATTAAGAGATACCATTGAAATTACCAATAAACTTTATGAAAGCTACTTTGAATTTAGACCAGAAAGCATTGATAATGATATGTTTTTCTCCCGCCTCTTAAAAGCCGATACTGAAACAGAAATACTTAAAGCTAAAGACAAGGCGAGAGTAGCTAGAATTATTCGTGAAACAAAAGAAGTTGATTACAACAATGCAATCAGACTTGAAAAAAGAATGATGAAGGATATTCAAGACTTAGATAAGAAATTAGCTAAAGAGTTAAAAGGTAAAGCTTACGATTTAGCTAAAAAATTAACTATTGAAGAAAAAATCAAGATTGAACGAGAAAACTTATCAATTAATCAAGGTATTCTTGAAGATTATTTGAAGTTTACAAGCGAACAAAAGCAAATCCTAAACGATGAACAAAAAGCTTTCAACGAAAAATTGAAGGAAAATGCGAAGAAAGTCAAAGAAGAAGAAAAGATAATCATCGAAACGGAAAAGAAAAAAGCTAAGGCAATGTATTTACGTGATTTAAAAGTACTTAAGACAGAGCAGCGTATTCAAAAGAAGAAACTAGCTGATCAGATTAGGGAACAAAGAGCAACTCAAAAGAAGAAACTCGCTGATGAAAAGCAAAAAACTAAAGTAGTTTCAGCGCAAAGAATTGCAAAAGCAAAAGAAAAAATACAAACAGATTATGAAAAAAAAGTAAATAGCGCAAAAGAGAAATACAAAGTCTAGTAAGCCTTGAATTGTATGCTCATATGAGAGGTGTAAAGCATGAAAAAAATAATATCAGGTATTATGATCTCCTTAACTATCATGATTGCTGGCCTATCTATATCCATTATGTTCATGGGTGCATCAGCATATAAAAACAATGAATTGGTCTACATATTTGATTATTCATTTTCAATTATACCTACTGAATCAATGATCGGTTCTGCCTATGATTCTTTAGAACCTGGAGATATGGTGATCATCCAAAAATCATCGTTTGAAGATGTTGAAATTGGAGACGTCATTGTGTTTCAAGATACAGTGGAGATTCAAGGCACTCCAAGCAATATTTTAATCATCCACAGAGTCATTGGAATCAATAGTGATGGGGAGTATATTACTAAAGGTGATAACCCTTCAAATTCAATTGATCCACATCCTGTAACTGAAAGCTCTTATCAAGGTTCATTCTATGCTAAAGTTACCTTTATAAAGCCAATAGTATCCTTGATGTTATCGAGTAGAAGTTTAGTTTTTCTAGCCTTAATTGCTGTATTAATAGGTTTAATGATATGGGAACTAGCTCATATGTATAAGACTATTGGCGAAGCAAGTAAACAAAAAACGATGAAGAAAAATGAAGCAGAACTTGAGGAGTTTAAGAAGATTGAACAAGCAAAAATCTATCAAGAAATTGTAGATGAAGAAAAGTTAAAAAACGATCAGAAAAATAAGTGATTTTAATTGACAAATTTGACAAAAAGAACTATAATTAAATTAAGATATTATTATATAATATCACCAAAATATTGGCAAAGCTAGGGCGACCTAGTGACGCAAAGCTATAGGGCCTAAATTAGGTAGCCAGTTGCATCTCGAAAGAGATTCGCTGGCTTTTTATGTTTTGAAGACATAGTATGACTTTGGTCAAGGAGGAATGAAGTTATGAAAAAAGTTGTAATATCCATTATCATGTTCATCTCTTCATTCATGCTGCTTACTGCAGTTATTTTGGCTTGGTTTACTTTGACTGATACGAATGAGATTCAAGATGTTTCTTCAAGTGTAGTAGATAGTCAAGTGGAATTGCAAATTGAGTATGGTATCAATGGTGGAGATTATTCATCATTTAACGAACCTGCTGATTTGAATGCTTACTTACATGCGATTATACCTGGTGACTTACTCAATATTAAAGTAACCATTCAAAATTATGGGACGCCAACTGATCCAGACCTAACCTTAGATATTACTTTGATGAATATCTTAGCAACAGCAAGTGCTTCTGAATATGATCTTACTGATTTCTTCTTCATTGAAGATGGCACTGTAAATTTAACTTGGTATGCGACAGCATTAGACTATGTGAATGAAAATCCATATCTTATTGATAATGTATTTCTTGATAGAATTGATGAAAATGCAATCATCTATCAAGGTGTAGAACTCAATAGTTATCGTTTTAGTAACGTTTTCAATCATACATGGGATGGAGAAATCCTAACTGTTGAAAATAATGTTAAAATATTAGATGCAACACCATTACCATCCGGCCAATTAGTTACCATTGAATTCTCAATTGGATTTGATGCATACACACCTGATTACGGTGTAGGATTTCAAGATGGAGAATTGAGTATTGATGGATTGTATACACTTTTTGATTCAGAATAAAGATTAAAGGAGATTAAGATGAAACGTTTGAATAGCTATAGACTTATGGTTATTTCAATATCTATGATAATAGTCGTCATTTTAGGGACGATTACTTACGCATGGTTCGTTTTAATCAACAGAACAGATTCATTCATCGTTACAGCAGCGAAAGTTGATGTAGACTATAATATCTATCTCTATGGACAAGCCACAGAGTTAGATTATTTTGTTGTTCCAGGGACTCCAGCAGGAGTTAAGACTGGAGTTTATTTGATCAATGTTTCTGATATCGAAGCAGCTAATTTTATTACAAATTTAAGAGTTGATATAAGAGTAAACAGCACGATTGATACTTATCTGCGCGTTAGAATTATTGATGCGTTGACACTTGGTACAATTGATTATGAAGGTAATCAAGGTGAGGTTGCTATTGTTGACCAACCAATAAATTATCAATTTTCAAGACATTGGGATGTCAACGGCACACTTTATGATGATTTATATGATGCAGAAGTTGCATTAGGTGGCATCACATCCAATGATACTGTAACAAAAATTGATGAGTGGTATGACAACTATTTGATGGATGGATGTTATTATTATCCTCAAAAAATTGAACGTACGACAAGTTCAATTCAACTGACTATTCCATTTATTGAAGAATTTGATGGTGATATATTCAAGACAAAATCAGTTGGGTATTCATTACAATTTGCAATTGTTGTTGAAGGTATACAAGCAAATAATGATGCACCAATCATCAACTGGCAATTGCCTACTCCACCATGGGGAGGTAGCTGGTAATGAATAAAGTTATGAAGAAAATCACGATATTTGCATTTTTAGCGATATTCTCACTCGTTTTTGGTAATCAAATATTCAATTCAAACACACCTTCCATTGCAAATGATGCATATGGTGTATATTCTACTCACTCTTATGATGAACTTCCAGTATTAAATCTACCTGAATCTGAATATATTACGTATACGGATTTTAGAAATAACATTGGTGATATCTCAAGTAATATTGTTGCGATTAATCCAGCAACTTGGGGTAAAATCATTAGAATTGATACAGCAGAAGAATTATATAGATGGTCTATAGATGTAAGTTATAATCTCAAATATACGATCTACGAAACAAAACTTACTACAGCAGCAGTCGAAGTTCTTTTAAGTCTACATTATAAGTTGGGGACTGATATAGACTACTCTGTGATGAAATCTAAACAGTTTAATCCAATTGGTTATGATTTTTATATCGATGGCATTCATTATCAACAAACATTCAAAGGTACATTTGATGGCAATGGATTTGAAATTACAAATCTATATTTTTCTGGCTACAATCAATTAACAGAAATATTAAATGAAGGCACAGAAATTGAATCAACTGTTTCTTATGTTTCTTATTATGCAATGTTTGCATATAATGAAGGCACCATTCAAAATCTTGGCTTGATCAATTTAACCTATGAGTTTAATTTTGAAAGTGAAACACTATTTAAGGCTGCTAATATCGTTGGACTTAATGATGTCACAGGTAATGTGAATCACGTTTATGTCATCGATACAAGAACAACAGCCCTTGTTTCTGGTATTCGCATGGTAGCGTCTGCTGGTCAAGCAGCTGGTATTCTTTTTGATAACTATGGAACATTTAACGATGCATATTTTGCAGCTAAGGTAGTAATGAATGCTTCTTATGGATCTCGGTTTGTTGTACAACCAGTACTTTATGAAAATCATTCGGGTGGAACATATTCAAATTTAGCTTTTGATGATACATTGTATCAAGAAACAGTTACTGTTTCTGGTAGTAGTTTTAATATTACGACACCAAACTCACTTGCTACTTCAATGACGACAACCGAGCTTAGATCATCAAATGTTGTTTTAGGTTCTGGATGGTATTATTACCCAGCTGAAAATAACCCAACACCTAAATATCCATCACTGATGGGTCTTAATTTTATTACATCTTCGTTTGATCTAGCATTATCAGATGATCCCCTAGATTATGTAACGATATCAAATTATTATGAGATTACAGATGAACTTGATTTGATTGCATTTTCCAAAATGCTTAATTATACAAGAGATTCAGGATTAACACCATTTAGAGAATTAAATTATATCATTACAGGTAATATCGACATGGATGGTGTGGCACCAAATGGTTATAACACACCTACTGTTGAGTTTTCTGGTGTTTTTGCAGGTATTGATAATACAATTTACATTCATAATATTAATATCGTTAATGGTATTGCTCAAGGTTCATATTATGCTGGTATGTTTGGTCTGTTAAGCGGTCAAGTCTATAATTTATTGTTTTATAGTGCGAACTTAAGCTTAAATGAAACAGATAATTTTGCTGGTGTTCCTACTTATGTAGGTACAATTGCTGGTACGCTAGATCATGGAATCATCCGTAATGTTTTAGTTGAAGTTGATATTGATTTAGGACATGCAACACTTGGTGAACTTTATGTAGGATCAATCGTTGGTAGTGCATCAGGTTTGATTAATGGTGTTTACGGTCAAGGTGAGATTGTTGCTCAAACAGATCATGTTTATAGAACTGATATAGTCATCAATCCTGAATACCATATGGGTGGTATTGTTGGCAGCACAAATAGTGATCAGCTTGTTTTAACTGATGCTTATAGTGCAGTGAACATTTATGGTATAGGTACAACATCCTCATCTATTTCATCGCTTACAGCACCAAATACTTATATGGGGGGTGTCATCGGTAAAGTAACAAACACAACTGAAGTTAGCCATATTTTAGGACTTTTAACTAATGAAGGAGAGCTTCATGCGAATGAGCTCATCTCAAGTTTTACTGAAAATCAGTATATTGGTGGCGTTATTGGAATGACTTCCGGTAGTGCATTTGAACTCAATATTACATTTGGTAATTTTACAAATAAGGGCATCATCAATGTCATCGATCGTGGTGCGAATGAAGTTATTTCAGCAGGTGTATTGGTTTCTAATCATGATGAACTTGCTGAATTTATACATATCTATAATACCGATACAGCAAGTCTTGTCTATTATACAGGATCACCAGCTGTTGGTAATTTTAATAATCTTGAGTATACTTCACTCATTTACAATATTGGATCAGGATTAACATTGTCACAAGCAAATAATAACTCAGATATGAATATAGTATCTAGTTATGATTATTCAGGTGTTTATGTCAGTGATTCCAATCAACCATCGTTACTTAGATTTGTTGAAAACAGTGGAGACATTGAATACAGCAATCAAACCATGGAACAAACGATGTCAATCGCAGGTATTACATTATCTGAAAATGTTGATTTCTTAAATGTAACATATGATGGAACAATTAAAGCGTATAACCTTATCATGCAAGGTAGCAACTACGTTGAAAAACAGTTATTTGTTGCAGGGATTGCAAAGACATTAACGCATAATTATTCGATAGTCAATGGCTTAGTTAACGGGGAAATCATTATTGCTGGTATTACTTCAAATCAATCAAATTACACGCAACCTAATAATATCTATGTGGGTGGTTTTGTCAATTACAATTACTCAGGTGACATGGATCCAAACGGCACACTATCGATGCCAGTTGCTACAATAGGTATTATCAATTCGATTAACAATGCAAATCTGCTTTCAAGATATAGTCCAACTGTGGATGGTATCAGTGGACATGCTAATGTGTTTGCTGGTGGACTTGTTACATTTAATGATGGTGATATTCAAAACTCAGCAAATATGGGTGATGTAAGATTCCAAAACACTTCAAATGTTGATACCTATAATGTAACATTCAATACAGATGCTACATCTGGTGGTTCAACTACTAAATATCGTTATGGTACAGTCGTTGGCGGCATTGCATCTGCAGTTTTAAGTGACAAATCACGTATTTATGATTCGAGTAATAGTGGAACAATATTGGGTGTTTCTAAAAATTTCTCTAGAGCTGGTGGCATTTTAGGACTCGCCATTTATCGTGAATTAGAATATGGAAACGTCATTACCATTTATAAGATCAGTACTTATATTACGACAAATACAACCAATGCTAATATTCAGGATTCAATATTATCTAATTGTATCAATTATGGTGATGTTTCTGCACTGACGATCTCCATATCCATTTATTCGGACTCTAGAATTCGAGTAAGTGTCGAAGATAATCTATTTGATATTACACAACCTGTTGAAGCATATACTTACTATAATACTTATTATTCACGCGATTATGGAACCTATACTTATATTTATACAAGAAGTGGAACTCAAGAAAGACCTGGCATTAACGCATCTGCTGGAGGAGTTATTGGTTATGGCTTATCCGTGATGAGACGTATGATTAATCATGGACAGATAAGTTCAACGGATGTTGCTGGAGGCGTCGTAGGAGCAACAGTTGTTATTGACACTTCACAGTATGTCCAAATCGATACAGCCATTAATTATGGTACTGTTAGAGCATTTGATATTGGTACCTCAGCAACAAATTATGCTAATTTTAACAATGTAGATATTTTAGATTATGAGACCATCAGAGATCATTTTTATGCAGTTGATGATGAATTTATTTTTCCTGATACATATTCAGACATTCGAGTGATGCCAGAAAATAAACGCGGATTTGGTGGTATTTTTGGACGTCTTCAACGTGGAGCAAATCTTCGGATGTATGGCGTAAATGATCAATATTCGACATTCAACTTTATTGTTAATATGGATCCTAATGTAGATTTGATTGGGCGTCTAGATCAGGTTTATAATTATTTTAGTTCACTTCAATATTATGTTTTTAGAAATGCTAAGTACTACTCAGCACGAAAAAACGACACAACACAAACTGTGTTTTCTGGTGTTTCATATTTTTATGATAACTCTGGTACATATGGTAACTCACTTTACGCAACAAGAACAAACACAAATATCACAATTGAATCTAGAAAATATGAGTACACATATGATAGTGGTGCTGGTCAGTGGTTAAGAACAACATACCAACAAACGAAGTCTAGAACAGAAGTTAGTCTTTATGGTAGAAGATACGTGCAATATGCAAATGAAACACCTGTCTACGCAAATTATCAAACAGAAGTCATTTCAAGAAGTGATGCACCTGTATATAACGCATCTGGTTGGGTAGCTGTCTCAGGTTCATCTGTTTATGTTGGTACCTTAAATGAATTTAAATATGAACATGATTTACCGCTTTATCATCAAGTTTGGGACATAGAATCAACGAAGGTTTCTGGCAGTTCATCCACTTCAACGGTTCCAAATGGTTATTATTTATTTGCGACAACTCTACCTATACCAACAATCACTGAAGAAGCAACTGATCCTCAAGGCGAATATGTTTATGGATCATCTTTCGACATGATTACTGATCCCGTATTGCAGCAATATATCTATTTTGCTGAAAATGGAAATCTATCTGATACGTTTATTGATTCACGTCCTAATGGAATGTATGTCTTAGCGACATCCTCAGGTTCTACTTTTGGATCCATTTTGCCAGCAAATATGGTCTTTAACAATCTATTGCCACTTGCTTTAGATGGAGATGAGCTTCCATCATATGACATCGATTATACAGGTTCAACACGTATAACAGCTGCAGAAGATCCCACTTACTCTACTTTGTTATTAGATTATCAAGCGCTCTTCCAAACAAGATATAGTGATAAATCAGCCTTACTAGATGACAATGAATCCTCTTTATTTCTAGAAGAAATCAATGGGTCTGAAACAAGACTATACAATCCTACAGTTGTTGACCCTACTGATATTGCGCCAACAGGTGTGATTACATTTAATTTAAATTTAGCAACTATTGATTTTAATGGGGGAAGCATAGCAACTGTAGATTACAGAATATTAGGTGCACTTTTACCTAATAATGCTGTCATCGCACAAACCATAGAAGATTATTATGATTTACCTTATGGCACAAATACAAGTGCCTATGTGAGTGATTATAGAGATTTACTTGAGGATTTTGTTGATTTACCTCCTGAAGATCCGAATTGGCCAGATTTAAATCCAGTATTTAGTTATACTTTTGACTTGAATAACTTGACAACGGGCTACATTACCATTGGTTATTTTACATCCTATAGCCAGGTTTCACAGTATTTTACATCATTCTTGAATGATAACTATGTCACTGATTATCAGGTCAGATTGAATGTAACCTATGATTCAACACCAACTCTACCTTACTTATATAGTTATCAAATCGATGGTGGATCAGTAATAACTTCAATTACTTCAAATATTACAACCGATGAGGTTGGATCAACACTAGTCTTTAATTTTAGAGATCCTGGATTTATTTTACCTATTGGAATTGATATTCTAGAACTTGGTAGTGACAATATGGATAATGTGACTTTAGAGTATTATGATACTTTAACATCATCTTATGTATTTGTAGAATATGAAGACTATTCCTTAGCATCTACACTTGTTACAACTGCAACTTATCATCCATTTAGTTTTACATTAGGTGTTAATCCTAGTTTAAGATCAGGTTTATATCGCGTTGGATTTAAGTTGTTGCCATATCTAGACACAAGTACTTACTACACATTCACTAAAGAAGGATCAAGTTTAAGTTCGATATCAAGTATCGAACATTACGCTTCTGGAACAGTTGTTCCAAGTGGTACGACAATCAATTCTTATGTGAACTTTGGTTATATGTTTGATTTTAGTAGTACATCAGTTACAGGGATTCCTAGAGAAGCCGCAAAAGCATATCAAAGTAGTGAAATTGCTTATAGCTTGCCTTTCATGGATCAAATCGTTGTCTCTGATTTTGCAACTATTACCAATGTGACATTAAATGAAACGACATATTCAGCAAGTAATTATCGCATTTATAATATTTCTTATACTGTTTTAGCTGAAAATGGCATCAATTCAACAGTTTATACACATCATATTTATGAAAGAACATTAAATATCGAGGATGTCTATAGAAACAATAACAAGGTTTTAATGGATATAAACAATCCCGTTATTGTAACAAGAGAAGCGTATTCGACATCTATTCTGATCAATTTTGGGGTTGATCAAATTTATGCAAGTAGCATTTATAACTTGGAGGTTGAAAATCCAAATTCGTATTTTACAATCGTTCCTGATGATGTCTTAGGCATTACAATCAGTGTAACTGACACTTATTTAGTATTTACCGTAGATAGTACTGCAATCGCTGGAGATTATGAATTCGCTATGGGATATGCAAGAACTGGTGAAGCAGTGATTAATTTAGGTACACTGTATATCACTAAAAATCAAGGGGAAGATGCTTATTTTACAGATATTCAATTTGCTGAACTGGCAACTGAAACCAATTATGCTTTGATTTATGTTTCTAATACTGAGGGTATTCCTGATTTATTAAGCCCTTATTCTCCTACAATTTATTATGCAGGTATTGACTATGACGGTTCCAAAACGGCTGAAGAGAGAGACTTCAGAGTTGATGGGCAAGTTTCAAACATCCCAATTGATGAATACATTCCTTATTTCTTGAACTATCTACCTTTAGGAGCAACCGTTGCTAAAGAATTAGTTGGCGGAGGCTATACTGCAGAAGTTACAGGGCCAGATGACCCCAATGTTTATTTACTTGCTGCCGATTTTACCAGTGGTGAAGTCAATGAATTTGATGATTTAATTATTACCTATAGAGTTACATCCGAAAACGGATTAAATCAGGTGTATTATCATATCACGGTCACCGATGTTACATATAACGTTTCTTACATTTTCGAGGTCATTTATATTGGTAATGCATTACAACCAGATTTAGATGGAACTGTGATTGTCATTAATGTTAAAAACATGTTAACTAATTTACCAGTGGGTGATGTTTTGGTGACTGAATTACCGGTATTTACCACTGTTACTGGTTATAATAATTCAACGAACCTGATGTTTATGTTGGGTCATGAAGATTATAAGTTTAGATTTGGGCGTAACAAGAGCGGATTCTACTCATTTAGCATTGATGTTTTAGATGCTGAAAACTACTTATATGATTATAAGATAGAATTGAATGGAACTGATGAGCTTAATACTGTTTCTAGCTATGATCCATCATCACTAGATAATGGTAAGTATTACTATATCAATAGTAGTACGAAAAATAGAACTAGATACTTTACAATTACAATTTTCGATGCACATGAAACACCTCGTGACTACGGTTTTGTCGACAAAGACGAATCTTGGACTCACGATGGCAGTTAAATTCTATTAAACAAAAAAAAGGACAATGATTAAACATCAAAGTCCTTTTTTCTTTGGTCTTAAATTAAGCTAAAATCAGAATGCCAATAATGAGTCCTGCCAGTCCAAATACTAAAATTAAAATATTATAGCCAAGTTTACCCATCATTTTTATGATAATCTTTGACTTAGGGTTATGATACAAGAATGGGAATTGTAACAATAAACCTGCTAAACAAAAGACACCATAAGCGATTAAAAAACCACCTAAAATTTGCATTGATCTATCCTCCTATATATTGACTCGTTTTGTGTAGAGTTTAAAAAATAAATATCCAACTGATGAATTAATTAAAAAACCTAAAATAAAATATAACCATGAAGCATTTAAGAAGAAATGTGTAGATGGCAAGAGTTGCATGGAGATGATACGTATGGGCCAAAATCCTGGTAGAACACCTAATAATAATTCAGTCCAATTGGTAATAAATAGTGCAGCAATTGGAGATAGTAAGATGATACCAGAAAGTTTCATCATGACAAATCCTTCAACTTTGTTACTAGCAAATGAATTAATAAGAAGGGCTAAAATCGGTCCTTGCATAGGCGCTAAAATAAGAATAAACAAGATGTTAATTAAATCTGATTCTTGAGTAAATCCTGTTGTTAGAATAATCAACAATGTCGTTATAAAGCCAAATACATAACTAATAGCAATCTTAATTAGAATATAAGCTCTGACCTTAATCGGTGTAATCTTTAAAGACAACAAGACATGATCATCTTGATCATCAAGCAGGGTAAAACCAGTGATTGCACCATATAAGAAACTGTTCATTAAGATGAAAACAGTTGTCACTAAATTAGCTGCAAGGTCTGTTTCTAGTTCTCTAAGATATGGAATTAAGAATAGACCTACAACAACCATTAAGAGTGAAAAGATGACAAAGAAAATGTACATTTTATCACGTAATATGTTTTTGAGTTCGTGTTTTAATATTCTTTTAAACATCATCACACCCCACTTTGCTTAACTGCATATTCCTTAAATTTAGGTAATATGTAGAAGAAATAACCAAGTGTACCCATCAATAGTAATGCTGCTAAACTGATGTAGAATTTTGCTTCAATAGGGGCACCAAATCCAACTTCAATGAGCTTGATGGTTGCTTGTGTAGGAAGGATTAAGAAGATATATTCCCAAACTTCACCCTTAAAGACTAAATTGAAATTGTTGAGTAAGCTTGGTGTCGAAAAGATGAAAGCATAACTCATCACTCCAACAAGCATGGAAGTAAAATCTTTCGAATGAAATGAAAAGAAGAAACCTAACAAACTATGAAAGAAAACTGAGATGACTAAAGCAAGAACAATCAAAAACCAATTGATCTGTACATCTCTTACAAAATAGAAGACAGCAACTATCAGTAAAGAAGATAAAACGGTATGTATCGTGTTTGCTATTGTCTTAGATAAAATTAAGTCACGATTAGAAACAGGAGTCACAAGCATCGTCGAAAATGTTGACTCAGTTTTCTCAAAGAACATGACAGCACCGATAAAGATAATTGACATCATCGATGCATCAATAACGATCACCATGGGTAACAATTGCGAAAGTAAACCATTATCTTTAATAAAGAAAAGAAGTAGAAACCAAATGAGTGCAACAACAAAGCTAATGGTCGTTACATTATACTTATTTAAACGTTGAAGTTCTCCTTTGATTAAGATGAGTAAATGATTATGCTTCATGAGAAAGTCCTACACCAGTTACGAGAATGAAAATATCTTCTAAAGTCGTTTCACCACTATGAAGTGTTTCGATTTCTTTGGTTTTAAGTCTTTCGATGAATTTTTCGTTTTGTCCGATATTATCCATTGGAAATTCCTCTAATACTGTCTTTCCATTTTCCTTATACTCAAGTTTCATTGTTCTTTTGCCATATTTGATTTTAAGGTTTCTTGGACTATCTATTTCAATAATCTTTCCATCAACGACAAATGCGACTCTATCGCATAATTGATCAACATCAGTCATGATATGGCTAGTTAAGAAGACGGTGCCTCCACCTTTTTTAAATTCACGAATCATATCTTTTAATACCATAGCATTCGTGGGATCTAAACCGTTGGTTGGTTCATCTAAGAAGAGCATTTCAGGACTGTTAAGCATTGCTCTAACAAAATTTAAACGAATTTTCATCCCTTTAGAGTATTCTCCAACCATTTTATCTTTATCTTCCCATAATCCAACACGTTTCATCAATGCTTCAACATCTGCATTATTCTTATAGAGTTTTAAGAAGAAGTTGATGTTTTCCATGGCTGTCATTTTAGAAAAATGAATGGGCATTTCGAAGCTTACTCCAATTTTTTCGAAAAAGCTATCATCTAATTCAGCGATATTTTGGCCATTGTACATGATAGCGCCAGAATACTTGTCCAAGAGTTTAATTAAAATCTTTTGAGTTGTACTCTTCCCAGCTCCACTTGGCCCTAAAAAGCCAAATATTTCCCCTTTTTCAATCTTAAACGAAATGCCTTTAATTGTTTCTTCTGTATTCTTTGGATAGGTAAATCTAAGATTTTCTACAGCAAACATATTATTCAATTCCCTTCTTTAATATTTCTACAATCAAATGAATCTTTGTTTCTATTTTTAATAAGTCTACTTCATCTTTGAAGTATTCCTCAAATGTAACCTTACTTGAAAATTCGAGTAATAGTGCAGCTAAGAGTTCTGCATCGATTGAATCCTTGATTCTGCCTAACTCTTGATCATGTTTAATCCATGCAGTAAACATGGCTATACCTTGTTCATTACCTTGTTTCATCATTTTTGATTTCATGAAATGATCTGAAGTAAAAATTTTTTGAGATGCTTTAAAAATATCACTATTTTGTGTTCCAAATTTGATGCCACTTGCATAAAGTTTTTCAAAACGTTCAAGAAATGGTAAATCCAGATTACCAAGAAATAAATCACCCATAAATACAATCTTTTTTTGAACCATCACTTGGTAAAAATAATTAAAAAGGTCATCCTTATCAATAAAATATTGATAAAAACTACCTCTTGGTATTTTGGATTGTCTGATGATATTTGCGACATTTAAGTTTTCATAGGTGTTGATACCCATTTCATGAATGACAGCATCCATGATGCGTTCTTGTTTATCCATTGGAAGATTGAAATAAGTTTGAGTTGGCATAACTCACCTCTATGTGACACTGTTGTCACATTTATATTTTACCCCTATTCTATCTTTATGTCAATAAAAAAAGAAGAGAGCATGTTTGCTCTCTAATGTAGGTGTATCGTATTTTTGATTCTTATTCTTTTTCTTCTTGCAAATTTTCTTTCTTACGTCTTGTTACTAAAACCTTATAAAGATCATCTTCAATCTTGTAAATCTCAACATCATGAATATTTGTCAAACTATTAACATACTCAACCATGACAGTTTTATCTGTAAAAAGTTTAACTTCCTTTTCAATTGCCATGTTAAAGTTGGGTCTCTTAAAAGGTTCGCCTCTAAATGGTCTATGTTCATGCATTCTTCTAAATTCATCTTTGAATTCTCTTTTGAATCCATCTTTTGTTTCTTCATTCATTTCATCGGTTTCAATGATTATTTTTCTTGGCATCTTGCCCACGCTCTCTCACACCTACAATTTCATATTATACCGAATAAGTTGTGATGTCAAGCATGACTGACTAGTTAATTTTACATTTGCCAAATCTGATTTCTCTAATAATCCAATATAAACCAATCAAAACTAAAACAAGAGAAATTAACTTATATGGGAATCCTGCTAAAGGTAGTGCAATGACAGAAAAAGCAATACCAATACTGGCAAAGAATCCAATGACACAAGAAGTACAACCATAAGTTAAGATACCAAATAGAACGGATAAGAATCCGAATGTTGTTCCCTTACCTTCTTTACCTTTAAGTTCTACCATTGCTGTGCTTAAATTCATTAAGATAGTACTTAGTAAAGACATGATGATATTTAAAATGATATTTAAAGTCACTAGATATGACCCATAAGCTATAGCCATTTCAGCGTAAGACATATTCAAGAAGTCAACTGTTGTGTAGATGACTATAAAAAACGAAAAGAAAATGATTGCTTGGATGATATATTTCTTCTTAAGTTGTAGATCTAATGCTGCTTTTAACATAGATGCCTCCAATAGTTCAAATAGTTTCGTAATTAAAGTATAACATAAAATTTATTATAACCAAGAATAAGATGCATTTTCGAGTTTGTAAACGAAATTATTGACATTTATTTCATATCATATATAATATATATGTTGTAGTTTATTATTGTTTAACTTATGGTTTATAATCACTAAACTTATGGTGGTGATTAGCCATAAGCGTTTATCTTGAGTAAACAACAAGGAGGATTATATGCCAGCACTTATCGAATTAAAAGATATCACTAAAGAATTTAATGGACAGGTTGTTTTACGTGGTATTGATTTGACTATAGAACAAAATGAATTTGTCACATTACTTGGTCCATCTGGATGCGGAAAAACAACAACCTTAAGAATTATCGGTGGTTTTGTTGAACCCAGTGCAGGTGAAGTTCTTTTTGATGGCAAATCCATTTTAGATACACCAGCACATAAAAGACCAACGAATACTGTCTTTCAGCGCTATGCTTTATTTCCTCATTTAGATGTATTTGAAAATGTTGCTTTTGGACTTAGAGTTAAAAATGATTCTCTTGCTACTCTTGCAAAAATAAAAGATGTTCAAGATCAATATCAAGAAAAAATGAAACTAACAACTGATAAAGTTGAAATCAATGAACTAAAAAAAGAATTGAAGGAAGCTGTTAGTTATTTAAGAGATCCTAATGGAGACTTAAAGAAAGCCATAGCTCTTATAGAAAAAGCAATCAAGAGTGAAAAAGATGAGTCCATTAAAGAAGAAAAAAGAAATGAAATATTAGATTTAAAGAAACAATTTATAACGAGGAAGACTAAGGAAAAAGATATTTCGGAAAAAGTCATTAAATACTTAAAGATGGTTGGTTTAGAAGGATATGAATCTAGACCAGTCCATAAACTTTCTGGAGGGCAGCAACAAAGAGTTGCGATTGCACGCGCCTTAATTAATGAACCTAAGGTCTTATTACTTGACGAACCTCTAGCGGCTTTGGACTTAAAATTAAGACAAGAAATGCAATATGAACTCAAAGAAATCCAAAGAAATGCTGGTATTACTTTCTTATATGTAACTCATGATCAAGAAGAAGCATTGACTATGTCAGATAAGATTGTTGTTATGAATCGTGGCGAAATACTACAAATAGGAACACCAGAAGATATTTATAATGAACCAGCAAATACATTTGTTGCTAAATTCATTGGTGAATCTAACATTATTCAAGGGGTCATGAAAGATGATTTCTTAGTATTTTTTGATGGTGTTGATTACGTTTGTGTCGATAAAGGATTTGCAAGAAATGAAGAAGTAGATATCGTTATTAGACCGGAAGATATTGATATTGTTAAAGAAGGGACTGGTATTTTAACCGGTATCGTGGATAGTATAGCTTTTAAAGGTGTGCATTATGAGATAGATGTAAAGACCAAAGACCGGATTTATACAATACATACAACAGATTATGCAAGTGAAGGAACAAAAATAGATATTACTTTCGGACCTGAAGATTTGCATATTATGGAGCAATGGTAGTGCAGAACCATGATCAAAAAAAGGTGAAACCTAAAAAGAAGTTTGAACTCACCTTAGGTGTACCTTACTATTTTGTTTTAATTGTCTTGGTCGTTATTCCTATCTTTTTAATGATTATCTCATCATTTCAATTGGATCATACATCAGGTATTTTTCCAATCAGTTTTACATTTGAGCATTATCTTGATTTTCTAAAAGCATCAACATTTGTCAATTCTATGGCAACAAGCTTATGGATAGCAGCAGCAACAACAATTGTTACACTCATCATCGGGTATCCACTTGCATATATCTTAACAAAGTTAAAACCGAGATTACAAATTTCTTTATTGCTATTAATCAATGCACCGATGTGGATTAATATGTTATTACGTGTAAGAGCACTAGAGCAGATCATGCGGATGTTCTTCCCTTATTTAATTGATTCAATTCCAGGGGTTGTCATTGGTCTAGTATATGTTTACTTACCATTTATGGTGTTACCGATCTTTGCAGTCCTTTCTAAGATAGATACAAGTTTACTTGAATCAGCCTCAGATTTAGGTGCTAATCGCTTTAAAACTATTTTAAAGGTTGTTGTTCCACTTTCTCTTTCAGGCGTACTATCAGGCATTTTAATGGTTTTCTTACCAGCAGCAACAACCATTATCATTCCTCAATATTTGGCACCAAGCCATAATATTTATATGATAGGTACATTGATTGAAAAGAGCATCATCAATAATGGATTAATTAGTTATGCATCAGCTATTGCTATCGTCTTATCCCTTGTTATTCTAGGCATTGTTTATTACATAAAGAAATTAGATAAATACAAGGGGGTGAATAGAAATGAAGCAGAAGCGTTCTAGTGCTCCAACTATTATTTTCTTAGTTGTTGTCTTTATATTTATTTATGCTCCAATCATTTCTATTGCTGTATTTTCCTTTAATGAAGCCAATTCTTTAGTAAGGTGGTCTGGCTTTACATTTGATAGATACATTGAATTGTTTACTGATCGTGAACTATTTAATTACACCAATCCAAGAGAAAGTATTGTATTTATGACATTATGGATTGCTGTTATTTCCACGTTGGTATCAGCGATTTTAGGAACACTAGCAGCTATCGCATTGACTCAAACAAAAAAGGTTATTAGAGATTTAACGATGAGTGTTAATAACATTCCTATTGTTAGTCCTGAAATTATTACAGCTGTTTCATTACTTGTATTATTTGGGGCATTACAAATTGCCCCTAGTTATAATACGATGTTAATAGCACATATTGCTTTTAGTACACCGTATGTTTTAATTACAGTTTACCCTAAGGTTAAGAGCTTGGATCCGAATATTGCAGATGCAGCTTATGATCTTGGAGCATCACCTTTTAAAGCATTACTGAAAGTCATTTTACCGCAAATTAAAGTTGCGATTATCGCAGGTGCTGCGATTGCGTTCACAATGTCTTTTGATGATTTTATTATTAGTTATTTCGTTGCAGGATCAAGTGGAGATAAAAATATATCCATTTATCTTTATACGAACCGTTTAAGTCCTAAACCAATTATCAATGCACTATCAACGATTATTTTAGTGATCATTGGTGGGAAAATTACATATGATTATTTTAAAACTGGAAACAAGATGGAGGAAATCGAATGAAGAAAAGTTTATTGTTAGGTTTATTATTAGTAGTTACCGTGTTACTTGTCTCATGTGAATCTTTACCAACATTAAGACTTTATAACTGGGGAGAATATATCGATGATGATTTAGTTGTTCAATTTGAAGAAGCATCTGGATATAAAGTCAAACAGATTGCTTTTGATTCAAATGAAGTTGCTATTACTCAAATTAAAGCAGGTAATCAATATGATTTGGTTATCCCAAGTGATTATGCAATTGAACAATTAGCAGTTGAGTCCTTGATTATGCCTATGGATTGGTCTAAAATCACTACATTTGATCCAGATTCAGATTTGGCTGATGGTCTAGCATCAATTTTAGATCAAGTTAAGAATGGTACAAACGGGTTTGATTTGCTTGAGTACTCAGCACCTTATTTTTGGGGCAATGTTGGTATTTTATATAATAGTGAAACAGTAGCTCCAGCTGATTTAGATGGTTGGAATGCACTGACAAATACTGATTATAAAGTTGCTTTCTATAATAGCTCAAGAGATGCTTTCATGCCAGCACTTAAAGTTACTGGTGCTGCAACAATTAATGATCCAACAGATGCTGAGTTTAATGCTGCTATTGCGTGGTTAAATGATGCTTTGACTCAAGAAACTGATGTTATTACTGATGAAATTTTCGATGCGATGCTTGCACCATCAAGATATGATATGGCCATTTCTTATTCAGGTGATGCAAATTTTCTAATGAGTGAAAATGATGCATTAGATTTTTATGTCCCAGAAGAGGGAACAAATATCTGGGTTGATGGCTTTGTTTTACCCAATGGTGCAAATGAAACATTAGCTTATGCATTCATTAATTTCATGCTTACTTATGATAGTACACTACAAAACACTGAGTTTGTTGGCTATTCTACACCAAGAAAAGATGTTTTTGAAGATGTCTTAGCAGTTGATGGCTCATTTGCTGATTATAGTGCTTCATATGATGTGAGAATGAGTGTAAATGATGAAGTGTATCGCTATAATCTAGATCTTAAAACACAAATGGATACAACATGGCAAGAAATTTTAGCGAGTAAAGGTTATGATGGAGATGGATTAGGAACTGGAACTTATATCGCAATCATCATAGTTGCAGTGCTCGTCTTATCATCAACAACCATAGCAATCATTAAGAAAAGAAAAATGGATAGATAAAAAGAAAAGGGCAATGCCCTTTTTTATTTTTCTTGATAGACTTTAATTGAATCAATTTCAAATTCGAATGGGAAAGTTGAATCATCTATTTGTCCACCATACCAACCACCAACTGCAAGATTGAGAATTAAGTAATAGGGCTGATCAAATGGCCATTCTTTTTCTGTATCGCCATCTTGTTTATCAACTGTTAAATAAACTTGTCCATCAACAGCAAACTCTAGTCTGTTTTCTGTCCAAATGAGTTCATAATCATGAAATGTTTCAGATGCAGTAGGTAGTTGTATTCTATTACCTTTGTGTGTATCTATTCTATGATTATAGCTTTCAGTATGAATTGCTGATGAAACGGATCCACTTCGATTACCAGCAAATTCAACTAAATCTATTTCACCACACAAAGGCCATCTGACGTGACGTTCTCTATTTGCTATACTTAAAAACCAAATCGCTGGCCAACTGCCTTTACCTTGTGGCATTTTTGCTCTAACGATAAATTTGCCATATAAAAAGTGTTGTTTACCATAGGTATTGATTTTAGCTGATCTATATTTACATGTTGGTTCATCATAGATCGAAGCAACTATATGTAACTTTGAATCCTTAACAAAGCATTGTTCAAGTGATCTTGTATAGCATTGTGATTCGTTATTAGGCCACTTATCACCAATTTCATAATTCCAGTAATCTGGATTGACTTCTCCATTATAATTAAATGTTTCTTCAAATATAAGCTTGTATGATTTCATATTTTTACCACTTCCTTGATCGTTTATAAAGCATCCTCTATTATGATAGCACAAAACTGTATTAAAATTGAATGGATTCATATGATGATTATTAAAATTATCTAAAAAGGATGGTGTTTGGACTAATTGAATGTATTTTGAATGCTAAATAGCAATAAAAGATAGGAAAATAATCCATATTTTTTGTTGCTTGAACATTTCAATCTAGATCAATATATGCTACAATATTAACGAGGTACATTATATGAATGTCACAAGAAGAGAAATAAGAATTGAAGTTATGAATGCTATTTATCAATACGACTTATATTTAAGTGATAAACTCCCGTTTATTCCTTATTTTGAAATTGAAGAAGCACAGACTATTTATAGTCAACTCATAGAAAAAACAGAACAAATTGATCAAATCATAGAAAAACATCTTTATGAATATAGTTTGTATCGCTTAGCTTTTTTAGATAGAGCAATTATTAGATTAGCAGTTTATGAATTATTAGAAACTGATTTGGCTAAACAAATTATTATTGATGAAGCAGTAGAAATAACCAAAGAATTCTCTGATCTTGATGATGAAAAGCAACATCGTTTTACCAATAAGGTTTTGGATAATATAGCAAAAACACTTAGAGGATGATGGGTTTGGAAAATTACTTAACAGTATCCGCCTTAACTAAATATATTAAAGCCAAACTTGAAGGTGATAAGCACCTTTTTTCGATTTTAATTAAAGGCGAAATTTCCAATTTCAAAAGACATAGTAGAGGTCACCTCTATTTCACATTGAAAGATGAAGGTGCTCAAATGAGCGCAATCATGTTTTCAAGGGATGCATCCAGGATTGAATTTGAGCCTAAAGAAGGCGATCATGTACTCATTACTGGTCGAATCAGTGTTTATGAACCTAGTGGCACTTATAGTCTTCAAGTATCTTCGATGAAACTTGACGGTATTGGAGAATTATATTTAAAATATGAAGCTTTAAAGAAGGATTTATTAGAAAAAGGTTATTTTTCTGATGAACATAAAAAACCAATTCCCAAGTTTCCTAAAGTCATTGGTGTGGTTACATCTCCTACAGGAGCAGTCATTGAAGATATTAAAAATACAATGCATAGAAGATACTTACTTGCTGAGTTGCATTTATATCCTGCATTAGTTCAAGGACCTGGTTGTGCTGAAAGCATTAGAAACATGATTTTACTAGCAAATGCTAAAAATGAAGTTGATGTTTTAATTGTTGGTCGTGGTGGAGGATCAATTGAAGATCTTTGGGGATTTAATGAGATGCCAGTCATTCAGGCAATTTATGACTCTAAAATCCCAATCATTACTGCAATAGGTCATGAAACAGATTTTACAATTAGTGATTTCGTATCTGACTTAAGAGCACCAACTCCTACCGCAGCAGCAGAACTTGCAACACCAAATAAAGCTGATTTATTCATTAAGATTGAAGAATCAATGGACCAAATTGAATATAAGATAAGTCAAGTGCTTTCTGATATAAAGACTAAATTACTGTATTTGGATCAAAGATTGGATAGATTATCACCGGATATTAAACTTGAGAATTTAAAGACTGATCTTAAAAGATATCAATTAAGCTTAAATCAACTCATGAGTTATCAACTCGAAACAAAAAGACATTTAGTTGATGAATATAAGCATCAAATGAGAAGTCCTGAAGAAAGAATTAAGGGATTAATCGATAAAAGAGAGAATTTGGAGCTGAGATTAGAAAGAAACATACATGATATTTTCACTCGTAAAGGATATAAATTTGACATTCTAAAGACAGCACTTTCTGCTTTAAATCCTTTAATGCTCATGGATAAAGGATTTGCAGTTGTTACTCATGATGATCAAGTCATTACGTCAGTCGAACAAGTTAAGGTAGATCATGAAGTTTCAATTCGTTTAAAAGATGGCAGTTTAGATGCTAAGATTGTTCACATAAAGGAGAAAAAAGATGGAAAAGAAATCATTTGAAGAATTACTTAAATCTTTAGAACAAGTTGTTAAAGACTTAGAAAATAAAGATATTGCACTTGATGAAGCTGTAAAAAAATATCAATTGGGTCTAGAACTTTCAAAAGCTTGTTATCAAATGCTTGAGGAAGCAGAAAAACTGATTGTCAAGGAAATTAAGTCATAATGAATTTATTTGATATTAAGGACCCCAGCTTTCTAAAAAAACTGAGTGATAAGGAACTCAAAGCGTTAGCATCTGACATACGCTCTTTTTTGATTGAAAACATACCGAAAACTGGTGGTCACTTAAGTTCTAATCTTGGAACAATCGAATTAATTATTGCTCTACATTATGTATTTGATAGCCCAGAAGATGCTTTTATATTTGATGTAGGTCATCAAGCTTATACGCATAAAATATTAACAGGTAGAATTAACGAGTTTTCAACTTTAAGACATACGGATGGCTTATCTGGATATATCAACTATCAAGAATCACCACATGATCAATGGGAAAGTGGTCACTCTGGAACATCTTTATCTGCATTGATGGGAATTCTTTATGCGAAACATATCAAAAAAGAAGCTGGCGAAGGTATTGCGATTATTGGCGATGCATCGATTACTAATGGTATGTCCTTTGAGGCTTTAAATTTACTTGGAACAGATAAAAATGTCAAAGGAATTATTATATTAAACGACAACGAAATGAGTATCTCAAGAAGTGTTGGATCATTTTCAATGGCTTTGACTAGATTTAGATCGATGAAATTGTTCATCAAAATGAAAAGATTTTGGCAAATCGTTTTACCAAAATTTATATTAAACTTTTTAGGTCGAGTTAAACGCGGCTTAAGAGGATTCTTTCAAAGACAAAACATTTTTGAAGATATGGGCTATATGTATGTCGGTCCAACCGATGGACATGACATAAAAGGTTTAATTTATAATTTACAACGCATGAAAAAGATTAAAAAATCAGTTGTCTTTCATATCATTACCGAAAAAGGTAAAGGACATTTCGAAGCAGAACAAGATAAGATTGGAACTTTTCATGGTGTCTCTAAACAAGGAGAACCTAAAAAGATTGGTATTTCTTGGAGTGAACTCATCAGTTTAAATATGGATGCTTTGCAAGAACATGTTAAAACATTTGTTGTGATGCCTGCAATGGCTGTTGGTGCTCATTTTATGGAGTTTAGTAAGAAGTACCCAGACCGCTATATTGATGTTGGCATAGCTGAAGAACACGCTGCTACAATGGCTGCATCTCTTGCTCATCAAGGTATCCCTGTTTTTCTTCCCTTATATGCAACTTTTGCACAACGTGCATTCGATCAAATTTTAAATGATATCGCAAGAAGTAATCATCATGTCGTCATTGGCATAGATCGTGCTGG
Source organism: Bacillota bacterium (assembly GCA_018817915.1). Classification (GTDB taxonomy): domain Bacteria; phylum Bacillota_I; class Bacilli_A; order Acholeplasmatales; family Acholeplasmataceae; genus Peloplasma. Next base: position 98,842 of record JAHISX010000012.1, on the reverse strand, counting down.
TATTGTAGGTGAAGATGGATCAACACATCAAGGTTTATTTGATGTATCAATGTTTTATCTCATGCCTCATGTAGTGATTACTATGCCATACAATGAAAAAGAAGTGAGTGAATTACTGTATTATGGCTTTATGAAGCAAAATAATCCATTCGTTATGAGATACCCAAGAGGTGTTGTCGCATCAAGTCCAAAGGTCGAGGATATAAAATTTGAAGAGATTGAACCGGTTTGGACAGTCTTAGAACAAGGTAAAGAGATCGTATTAATTAGTTATGGTCCTAGTCTTGATTTATTAAAAGCAGTTAAGCAAGATTTGAAATTGGATGCTATGATTGTTAATGCGAGATTTATCAAGCCCATAGATGAAGATATGATGCATCAATTGGCACGATTGGGCAAACCAATATTGGTCTATGAAGAACTTGCAAACTCAGGTTCTTTATATCCACAAATCTTGAAGTTTATGGCAAAGAATGCATACAAAAATCAAATGTTAGAAATGTCGATTACTGAACAGGTTGTTGAACATGGATTCTATCATGACATGCTTAAAAAACATCAAATGGATTTTGACGCTGTTAAAAATATTTTGAAGGATTATGTAATATGAGACTTGATTTATATCTTGTAGAGCAACAAATGGTAAAATCCAGAAGCCAAGCGACTGACTTAATCAAACGTGGTTTAGTTTCAGTTGATGATATCATTCAGACAAAACCAGGATATTCCGTTGATCAAGAAACAATCAAAATCTTAGAACAACCAAGCTTTGTTAGTCGTGCTGGTGAAAAATTATTACAAGCAATTTTTGATTATGAACTTGACTTTAATGGTAAAACTATCATTGATATCGGATCATCAACAGGTGGATTTACTGATTGTGCCCTACAACATGGAGCAAGTCTAGTCTACGCTTATGATGTAGGTAAAAAACAAATGGTTGAGCCACTAAAAAGTGATGCTCGTGTTCATCTTTTTGAGGAAACAAATATCTTAGATGTGTCCATTCCAAATGCTGATATCATTGTCATCGATGTTTCGTTTACATCAATTAAACCAATCTTAAAGCATTTAGAAGGATTTAAAGGTGAGATTGTAGCCTTAATTAAACCACAATTTGAAGCAGGTAATATTCACTTCAAACAAGGTGTATTAAAAGATATGAAAATACATAAGAAGATTTTAATTGAGGTCTTAATTGAAGCAAGATCATTAGGATTTTCTATTCAAGGTATTAAGAAATCAGGATTAAAGGGTAAAGCTGGTAATCAAGAATACGTATTATATATCAATAAGAATGAAAAGCTCGTTGATGTTAGAGAAATAGTTGAGGATGCTTTATGTTAAAAACGCTCAAAATTAGTAATTTTGCCTTAATTGATGATCTTGAAATGGATTTTGAATCAGGACTTACTGCATTAACTGGGGAAACCGGTGCAGGTAAATCCATTATTATGGAGTCATTGCAATTATTATTTGGCAAAAGATCTGATTCACAAATGATTCGCCATGGAGAGCAAAAAGCCATCGTTTATGGTGTTTTTGAGCTTAATCAAGAGCAACAGGTATTACTTGAACTACCTCAAACGATTGAAGTCGAAAGAGAAGTTGATTTAAGTGGTAGACATCAAATGCGCATCAATGATCAAGTTACAACCTTATCAAGACTAAAAGAAGTTATGAATACCATTGGTAGCATTCATTCTCAAAATGAAACAATGAATCTTTATGATAAGACATATTACTTAGTTTTTATTGATCAAGTTGATCAAAAGAAAGTAGATGTGCTTCAAAATCAATATTTATTGGATCGCAGTAAATATCTCGAAAAGAAAAAACATGTTGAAGCACTTAAACTTAAGAAAAACCAAAGTATCGATAAACAGTCTTTTTTAGAATATCAAGTAGCTGAAATCAAAGGTTATCATTTGATACCAGATGAAAGAACTGATCTTGATGATCAAATCGATAAATTAAAAAATCACGATAAAATCATGGGGTCCTTACGTCATGCATATGGCTTATTAGATAACGAGATGTTTCAGTCTGATCAGGTCTATGAAGCTGGCAAGTCACTAGATAAAATTAAAGAGTTTGATCCATCTTATCAGGAAATGAGCGAACGTTTGGTTTCAGCATTTTATGATTTAGATGATGTTAAATCAAAAATATTTCAAACCATTGAAACTTTAGATTTTGATGAAGATGAGTTCAATCGGATGCAAGAACGCAGTTATGAGCTTGTCAAAATTGAACAAAAGTATCAAAGGTCAGTCAATGAACTTATAGAGTATCAAAAACAAATTGAAGAAGAACTTCTTTTAATTACTGATTATGATCATTATTTGGAAATGTCCAATCTTGAACTCAAAAAAACATTTGATCAAGCTTTCCAAAGTGGACTTAAACTATCGGAGTTAAGAAAAAAACTTGCCAAAAAATTATCTTTAGATGTTTTATTAGAACTCAAAGATTTAGATTTAGAAAAATCAGTATTTGATATTATATTTGAAGACATCATAAATGATGAGCATGCTCTATTAGAAACAGGACTCGATCAAGTTGAATTCTTCATATCACTTAATGAGGGTGAGCCAGTTAAACCGTTAGCACGTGTTGCAAGTGGTGGAGAGCGTGCAAGATTTATGTTTGCTTTAAAGAGTATCTATGCAAAAGCTAATAAACTATCCTTGCTTATTTTAGATGAAATCGATATAGGAATTAGTGGAAGAACAGCAGCGAAAGTAGCTAATAAGATGGCTTATTTAAGCCAAATGATGCAATTACTAGTGATTACACATCTGCCACAGGTTGCTGCCAAAGCTGACCATCATTATGGCATTACTAAAATAAAAGAAAATGCACGTATGGTTACGCGCATTCAAAAGTTAGATGAAGATATGCGAATTGAAATGATTGCTTTAATGCTTTCAGATGAGAAGCTTTCTCACTTCGCAATAGAACAAGCGAAAATGCTCCTTAAAAAATAAAAAAAGCTTTCGCTTTTTCTATTAAGCAGTTCCCTTAAGAATTGCTAAGATGAAAGATAAGATAATAAGTCCTACCATACCAAACATAATGATCCAAACAATTAATTTACCCCACCAAGTTTCTGTTGGTGTTTGAAAGTGTTTTTTTGAAACAACTTTGTCTATTGTAACATCATCAGCTTTTTTAGATGCAGGTTTTTTTGCAACAGTTTTTTCAGTAACAACAGTTTTCTTAGTCGTTTTTACTATATTTTCATTTGATTCTTTAGCCATAATTTCACCTCGTCTTTGTAATCATAGTCATTATACTATAAAATATCTCTCAAAGGAAGAGTTTTGATGAAAAACAATGTTAAAATTATCTTTCATATTGACCTCAATGCATTCTTTGCAAGCTGTGCAGCAATTAAAGACCCTTATTTAAAAGATAAGGCTTTTGTTGTTGGGGGTTCATCAACTTCGCGTAGAGGTGTTGTGTCGACTGCTTCCTATGAAGCTAGAAAACTTGGTATTCATAGTGCGATGAACATTAATGATGCACTTAGAATCTTTCCAAAATTGATTACTGTACCAGTACAGTTTAGTTTGTATCAAAAGTACTCTCGTTTATTCTTTAATTTTATCAAGCGATATTCTTCGATTATCCTAGAAGGTTCTATAGATGAAGCTTATGTAGATATGACACAAGCTTCAGAGACTAAGCACCCACTCGATATAGCAAAAGAAATTCAACAAGGTTTAATGGCAGAGTATCAATTACCATGTTCTATAGGGATTGCTTCGACGTTGTTTTTAGCAAAAATGGCATCTGATATGAAAAAACCTTTGGGGATCACTGTTTTAAGAAAAAAAGATATCGTGGATAAACTTTTCCCACTTCCTATTAAAGATATGTATGGTATTGGCAAGAAAACTTATCCAAAATTAGAAGCATTAGGGATACATACGATAGGAGATTTCACCAAAGAAGAATTTAAAATTAAAGCCTTAACCATCATGAGTGAGCAGTCTTATCAATCTTATTTGGATCATATATTAGGTAGAAGTAGTGACATCATTGATCCCAAACGCTATGCAATTCCTAAATCGGTGAGTAATGAAACAACCTTAAACTATAATATGGATGAACCAGAAGCCATCATGAAGATCATTCGAGAACTTCTAGAAACAACGCATGAAAGGTTAGTTAAAGAAGAATTAGTTGCCAAAACTGTAGGTATTAAGTTAAGAGATACAGAATTTCTTACGATTAATCGTAGTGCAACTCTTCAATATCACACAGATGACTATTTAAGCTTTTTAAATGCTGTTGAAACCATTTTTGAAGAAAATTATAATAATGAACCCATTCGTTTAGTTGGTGTATTCTTAAATCAAGTAGTTTTAAAGAAGGATTTAAAAGTTGATTACAATCTATTTACATATCAAGAACTGACCAAAAGAGAAGAAAGCATTTATCAAACGATTAAGACAATCAATGATAAATACCCGAAAAGTACGTCAAAAGGTATAAAAAAGACATCATAAGATGTCTATAAGTTCTATTTTACTTTGATGATCCCATGTTGTGGGGTCATTTTCTTTATATTGGCTTAAAAAGCGAATGACCTCTTCAGTTACAATGGTTGGTGTTGATGCTCCAGATGTTACTGAAACACTTTGAATGCCTTTTAACCAATTTAAATCTATCGATTCTACTCCAGATATCAGCTTACTTGGTATTTGTTGGTAGTGTGAGCCAACAAATGCTAATTTATTTGAATTTGAACTGAGCTGATCACCAACAACAAGCATTAAATCCACAGGTTCTTGTTTCATCACAGCCTCTTGTCTAACAGTTGTTGCATTACATATCTCATTATCAAATAAGTAGTTGGGAAATTTAGATTCAATGATTTTTAAGACTGCTTCAATATCATATAAACTCAGTGTTGTTTGATTGGTAACAAATAACGGATAATCCTTTAATATTTCAGGAAGCATTAACGCATCCTTTTCATCTTGAACAAAATAGATTTTATTGTCTAAAGCTAAGATAGCTTCTGGTTCAGGATGATTCTTATGACCTATATAAATGATTTCATATCCCTCATTTAATTTTGCTTCAACAGCGCGATGGACTTTCATAACGTCTCTACATGTCGCATTGAGTGCAGTTAATCCCTTTTCTTTTGCACGCTCGATGACTTGTTTACTAATGCCATGCGCAGTAAAAATAACCGTTCCATGATCAATTGATTCAATCAACTCTAAACGGGTCTTGTCTTTCTGATCCAGACTGATCACGCCATATTCAGAAAATGCCTTAGTTATTTTTTCGTTATGGACAATTTGTCCGAGAATATAGATAGGACGAGGATAACTCTCAGTTTTTATAACTTTTTTCACCATAGCAAGTGCATTCAGCACACCATGACAATATCCTCTTGGAGTCAAATCAATTACTTTCATGTTATCACCATTTCTATTATACTTGATAACTAAAAAAAAGTCCCTTTCTTTTACTTTCAAAGGAAATTAATGATATAATAACAATGGTGATTTTATGTATATAGAACAGAAATTAAAACAATTAGGTTTTGAGAAGACAACACCCATTCAAGATGGTGTTTTTAAATTAATCAACAATAAGAAGCATTTGGTTGGACTTGCCCCCACAGGTACAGGAAAAACACATGCTTATTTACTACCTATTCTTGCAAATATGGATTTTAGCAAACAAGAAATTCAAGCTGTTATCTGTGTTCCAACCAATGAATTAGTTCTTCAAGTTGAGCGGATGTTAAAAGAAATAGAACAAGATGTAAGAGTAAAAGCTTATTATGGTGGTTCAAATAAACAAAGAGAGCAAGAATGGTTAGAAAAATATCAACCTCAGGTTGTTATTGCTACACCACAAAGATTATATGAATACGTTGTTGATCTCAACATACTGAAAATACAAACTGCTAAGTATTTTGTCTTAGATGAAGCAGATATGATGTTTGACTTTGATTTTTTATCGTTAATTGATGGCATTCTTCCATCGATGCCTCAAGCGAAATATATGCTTTTTACGGCAACAATCATGATTGATATGATTCCTTTCATGAAAAAGTATTTCGGTAATTATGATTTAATTGATACAAACAAAAAACATACACTTAAAATTGAATATCAATTAATCAATATTAAGTATCAAGATCGACTTGAAGCACTGAATCAATTGATTAATCATATCAATCCATACTTATGTTTTATCTTTGTAAGCAAAAAAGAAAATCAAGAAATAGTTTATCAAAGTTTAGTTGATCGAAAACTATCAGTCATCAATATTAATGCCTCATTAGGTGTTAAAAAGAGAAGTAAAATAATTGATGAAATTAATGCCCTTAAATATCAATATGTAGTAACGAGTGATTTGGCAGCTCGAGGACTTGATTTTAAGATCTCACATGTCATTCATTATGACCTACCTCACCATTTAGAATTCTTTATGCACCGGAGTGGTAGAACAGCTAGAATGTATGATTCAGGTTATGTCATTACCTTTATGACCGTCAATGATCATAGAAAAATTGAAAAATTAAAAGAACAAGGTATTCTCTTTAAGAATTATATGTTAACCAATAATGGATTAACTAAAGTCCTGATTAAAAAGAATAAGTTTGCTGAACAAGAAAAAGAAGCTATCAGTAAAATTAAGAAACCTAAAAAAGTAGAGCCCAATTATAAAAAGAAAAACAAAGCTTTAATTAAAAAGGCAAAACAAGAAATTAGGAGGAACGATAATGCTAATCATCGGTAGTCATGTCTCTATGTCAGGAGATGAAATGTATTTGGGATCTGTTAAAGAAGCTCTCAAATACGAATCAAGTGCTTTTATGGTTTATACTGGAGCACCTCAAAATACCATTCGTAAAGCGATTAAAGATCTCAAAATTGATGAAGCTTTAGCATATATGAAAGCTCATAATATAGGTTCTGAACATGTCATTGTTCATGCACCATATATCATCAATCTTGCAAATCCTGATCCAGAAAAAAGAGCGTTTGCTATTGCTTTCTTAACTGAAGAAGTTAAAAGAACGGCAGCTATGCATGTCTCTCAAATCGTCTTACACCCAGGTAGTGCTGTTGGTAAGGATAGAGAGCAAGCCATCCAATGGATTGCTGAAGGCGTAAATCAAGTGATAGAAAACACAAAAGATCTTCATGTTAAAATTGCTTTAGAAACCATGGCTGGTAAAGGTAATGAAGTTGGTAAGACATTTGAAGAACTTAAAGAAATTATAGATTTAGTTGATGAGAAAGATCGTGTGAGTGTTTGTTTTGATACGTGTCATACGCATGATGCAGGATATGCAATTAAGGAAGATTTTCAATCTGTTGTTGACCAATTTGATCGTATCGTTGGTAAATCTAAGATCTCTGTCTTTCATATCAACGATTCAAAAAATGAATTAGGTGCTGCTAAAGATAGACATGAAAATTTTGGTTTTGGTTATATTGGATTTGATAGTTTGATGAAGGTTGTTCATCATCCTGATTTCAAGGGTGTTCCTAAAATTCTTGAGACACCATATGTCGATGATTGTGCACCTTATAAAGAAGAAATAGAAATGATTCGAAGTGAAAAATTTGATCCTAATTTAAAAGAAAAGATCGTAGAACAAAAATAAAAGACAACGCGTTGTCTTTTTTTTCATTCGTTTGTTATTAAGATGTAAAGTTCTTCATATTGTCTTGCCATTTTAACGATACTATGTCTGACTTGCATGGCTTGCACGATAAGTTCATTCCAAACCGGTTTATGATGATTGTATAAGTCTAATGCTTGATCAATTGTCGTTTTAAGTTCATTTGCATCATAGTTCTCAAATGAGAATCCAGTACCCATATTTGTTTCAGGCTCATATGCTCTTACAGTATCTTTTAAGCCACCAGTATTTCTAACGATTGGTAAAGTGCCGTAACGCATCGCAATCATTTGATTTAATCCACAAGGTTCAAATAAGCTCGGGAGTAAGAAGATATCGCTACCTCCATAAACCTTTTGTGATAATTCATAATCAAATCCTTGATGGAAATAAACATGAGTTGGATATTTCTTTTGCATATCTGAAAAGAACATTTCATATAAAGAATCACCAGAACCAATGACAATAAAGTAAAATTTCTTTTCTTCTAGAAAGGTTTCTAAAGATTGCATGATGAGATCAATACCTTTTTGTGAGGCAAATCTATTAATGAATGCAATGATTGGAACATCTTGTTTAATATCCAATTTAAGAAATTCTAGTAAATGTTTTTTGTTTTTAGCTTTGCCTTCAACTTGAGAGAATTCATCATAGTCTTCATAAAGAAATTGATTGTGTTTTGGATTGTATAAATCTTGATCAAGTCCATTAAGAATACCATATAAATCACTTTGTCTTGATTTCAACGGGCCATCAAGTGAGAATCCATAAAATTTAGTAAGAATTTCATTCTTATAATTGTTACTCACTGTATTAATTGCATGAGCACGCATGATGCCACATTTTAAGAAATTGACACGGTTCATATGAATATAGGTAAAGTTCTTGTTTCCAAATAACTTTTCAGTTTCAATGGGATATGATCCTTGTTTTTCTAAATTATGAATAGATAATAAGGTTTTTATCCGTGCAAATTGAGCATTAACTTGACGATATCTTGTATCTAAGAAGAAGGGAATCATGCCGGTTTGCCAATCATTGGTATGGATAACATCTGGATAGTTGCCTGTCAATTTAATGTATTCAAAGATAGCGAAATTAAAGAAAGTGAAACGATTGGCATCATCTTCATATCCATAAAGCATTTCTCTATTGAAAAATGATTCATTCTTGACAAAAATAAAAGTGACTCCTTGAAAAACTGTTTCATAAAAGTCGGCTTCAATGACAAAATTGCCCATATGGATCATCGCTTGACCAATATGTAGCAAATCTTTAGGTTTTGATGGAATTTTTTGATAAAGTGGCGTGATAATTTTTACATTATGACCCAATTGATTTAAAGCTTTGGGTAAGGAAAATGCAACATCTGCCAATCCACCAGTTTTACTGAAGGGATATGCCTCACCACTACAAAATAGTACATTCATTTAATCACCATGATTACATTATATAAAACCGTTACCATATTTACAAGTAGATAATGAATGAAGTGAAAATCTTTACATATTGTTTCATATGCCTAAGTTACATTGACTATAGTCAAATAGTATGCTAAAATCATTTTGGTTAAATGACCTGTTTTTACACAAAAATGATGTCAAAAGACAATGGAGGCATGTGGATGAAAAGAATAGTTGTGGTTGGTACACAATGGGGTGATGAAGGAAAAGGTAAAATTACTGATTTTCTTGCCCAAAAAGCTGATGTTGTCGTTCGTTACCAAGGTGGTAACAATGCAGGCCATACTGTTGTATTTGATGGGAAGAAGCATAGTTTACATTTATTACCTTCAGGTATCCTTAATCCTAAAATTCAAAATGTTATGGCCAATGGTATGGTCATTAATCCAAAAGCTTTTGTTGAAGAAATAGATAAAATAGAATCATTCAATTTGATGATATCTGAAAGAGCACATATCGTTCTACCTTATCATCTAGAATTGGATAAAGCTTATGAACATTTTAAAGGCAATGAAAAAATAGGAACAACCCATAAAGGGATTGGACCTGCTTATACAGATAAAGCAGCAAGATTAGGTTTGCGTGTCTCCACTTTTATTCGTGAAGACCGTTTCAAAACAAAATTAGCTGAGCTTATCAAAGTTAAAAATCAAGAGCTCAGAAAACTGGGTGCACCTCGAATTGATTTCGAAGACTTATATAACGAATACATTGTTTATGCTAAACGGATGGCTCCTTATGTTGGTGATACATCACTCTATTTAAACCAAGCAATTGAAGCAGATAAGAATATCTTATTTGAAGGTGCTCAAGGCGTCTTATTATGTCTAGACCATGGAACATATCCTTATGTAACTTCAAGCTCACCTACTGCCTCTAGCGTTCCTTTAAATACAGGTATTGCACCATGGTTAGTTGATGGAGCAATCGGTGTTACCAAAGCTTATACAACACGAGTTGGTGAAGGTCCTATGCCTAGTGAAATATTAGGAGATCTTGCTGATCACATCAGAAAAGTAGGAAATGAGTTTGGAACAACAACTGGTAGACCAAGACGTATAGGATGGCTTGATACAGTCGTTTTACGCCATACGAAGAGAACAAGTGGGCTAAGTTATTTAGCCGTTACATTGCTTGATGTTCTTTCTGGAATTGATGAGTTAAAGATTGCTATTTCTTATGATTTAAATGGAAAAGAAATAGATTATATACCTGCTGAAATAGAAGATTTTATGGCATGTAAACCAAATTACATCACGATGCCAGGCTGGAAGGAAGATATTACGCAAGTGAAGTCTTTTGATGATTTGCCAGTCGCTGCACAAAATTATATGAACAAGTTAAATGAATTAGTCGGTGTACCTTTAGCAATATTTTCTGTGGGTCCTGACCGTAATCAAACGATTTTGGTTAAAGAAATCTTTTAGGTGGTGATCAGATGATTTCACGTTATCAACGTCAAGTGTTCAAAGAATTATGGAGCGAACAAAATAGATATGATGCATTCTTGAAGGTTGAACTTGAAGCATCAAGCGCATGGCATGTATTGGGATTAATTCCTGATACTGATTTTGAATCGTTAAAAAAGGCGACCTTCAATTTAAAAGACATTACAAGATTTGAAGAAGAAGTTAAACATGATGTGATTGCATTTACAAAAGCAGTTTCCTTATCTTTAGGAGATGAAAAGAAATGGGTTCATTACGGACTTACATCAACTGATGTTGTTGATACAGCTCAATCCATCATTTTAAGAGATGTCAATAACATTATAAAAAATGACATTGATCTCTTCAAGAATGTCTTAAAACAAAAAGCATTGCTTTATAAACATACACCAATCATCGGTAGAACACACGGTATTCATGCTGAAATCACTAGTTTTGGGTTAAAGTTCGCTTTATGGTATGAAGATTTTAAACGTTTAAGTGCTCTTTTTAATGAAGCGGCTCAACATGTCGAGATTGTTAAATTAAGTGGTGCTGTAGGTAACTATAGTGCAACAACACCTCAATTAGAAGAAATCGTATCAAAGAGTCTTGGATTAAAGAGTGCAAATGTTGCAACTCAGACACTGCAAAGAGATCGACATGCACATTATATGAGTGTCATCGCTTTAGTTGGTTCTGAATTAGAAAAGATAGCAGTTGAAATTAGACATTTATCTAGAACTGAAATTGGCGAAGTATCTGAAAATTTTGATTCGTCTCAAAAAGGTTCATCAGCAATGCCTCATAAAAAAAATCCAATAAGCAGTGAAAATATCTGTGGGCTTTCTAGAGTTCTTAAAGGATATATGGTTGCATCATTTGATAATATTGCATTATGGCATGAAAGAGATATCTCACATTCTTCAGTTGAACGTATCATTTTACCTGATGCAACGTCACTTTTAGACTATATGCTCAATCGTTATGCCAATACATTAAATCGTCTTGTGGTTCATGATCAGAAAATGTTAGAAAACATCTATCTTACACAAGGTGTCATCTTCACTCAAAGTGTCCTGCATCTTTTAATAGACAAAGGATTGAACCGAGAGGCAGCATATGATTTGGTTCAAAAGATTGCACTAAGTGCACTTTCAACTCAAACATCTTTTCTATCATTATTGCTAGAAAATGAAGAGATTAACAAGATAGTCTCTAAAGATGAACTCGCTTTACAATTTGGAATAGAAAAGCATTTACGATTTGTTGACCAAATCTATTCAAAAGTATTCTAAGAAATCTCGTTTTAAATATCAAAAATCATTATTTTTTCATTGATAAAGCACTTGTTTTATGCTATAATCATAAGCAGTCAATCTAGGAGGCTTTCACATGTCAGATAAATATACTAAAGTAGAACCAAAGATTCATCCGATTACCATCATTGCTATCGTCAGTTTTTTCGTTGTTGTTCTTGCAATCATTTTTATTTTCAAACCATCCGATCAAACTGTGATCTATAAGGCATATGAACCCTATGCAACTTCAGATTTCACTGAAGATCATCCATTTGTTACTGTCGCTTATGACAGTAAGCTATTTAACAAAGGTCTTGACAAGATTTTAAGTGAAGATGAAATTGTTATTTTATACATTGGTTATCCTACTTGTCCTTCATGTCAAGCACATATTGGTGCTTTTGAGAAATATTTTTATTCAGAAGGATTTGATGCTTATGCAAATCAAATTTATTATATGGATCCAAATGACGATCTTGATAGTGTCAATTTAGTTATTGAAAACTATCCAGATGTTGAAGCAACGACACCTCAACTTCTCGTTTTTCAAAATGGCGAATTGATTTCAATATTCACACCATTATCCAGTGAAGATGCAACAGCAATCAATCGTAGTGTTCGTGACTTTTATCTAGATGCAATTGATTTAATTAATGCAGAATAAAAAGCACATCGTGCTTTTTTTTGATAAGGAAGTTATAAAATGATTGAAACAATTAAAAGACAATTAAAAGACAAGCTTGAACAACATTTCCAAATTGAAGGTATTGTTGTTGAAGAACCAAAAAAAGGACTTGCTGATTTAGCAGTTCCTTTATTTGCATTTGTAAAAGCTTGGAGAATGTCCCCAATGCAGGTTTATGAAAAGTTTGAACCTGTCTTAATTCATGATGAAGCAGTTGATCAAATTGAATTAACTAATGGTTTTTTGAATATCTATTTAAAAAGAGGACCATTAGCAAGTGCCATTTTAACCATGATTCACGAACAAAAAGGCAATTATGGTAATCAAACTATCGGAAATGGTATCTCAGTTGCTATGGACTATAGTTCTCCTAATATCGCTAAGAGCTTTGGTGTTGGTCACTTAAGATCAACAGTCATTGGTAATGCCCTCAAAAACATTTATAAAAAAATGGGATATCGAGTAGTATCCATTAACCATTTAGGTGATTGGGGTACGCAATTTGGTAAGATGATTGTTGCTTATCAAAAATGGGGTAATGAAGCTGATGTTAAGAAAAATCCGATTATGGAACTACAAAAGCTCTATATTCGTTTTCATGATGAGGAAAAAGAAAATCCTCAATTGGAACAAGATGCAAGAGATGTATTTAGAGCGTTAGAACAAAACGATGAGACATATACTCAACTTTGGACTTGGTTCAAAGAAGAATCTTTAAGAGAGTTCATGGAAATGTATGACCTTTTAGGTGTTGAATTTGATTTTTATACAGGAGAATCCTTTTATAACGATAAGATGGATGCTGTCGTAGAAGAATTAGATCATAAAGGTTTACTTAAAATAGATGATGGAGCAACCATTGTAGATTTAGGTGAAGATTTACCACCTGCTTTAATCAAAAGAACAGATGGAGCAACCTTGTATATGACAAGAGATGTTGCAGCATTACTCTATAGACATCAAACATACAATACAGATCATGTTCTATATGTTGTTGGGAATGAACAAATTCTTCATTTCAAGCAACTACAAGCTATTACAGACTTAATGGGTTACCATTTTAATGTTGATCATATTAATTTTGGACTCGTTTTAATTGATGGAAAGAAGATGTCTACCCGTGGCGGTAAGTTTAAGAGATTAGAAGATGTTATTACTCAAGCTATTGAGAGTGCTAAAGAAGCTATCGCAGCAAAAAATCCTAATTTAAAAGATCAGGATATGGTTGCTAGAGCTGTAGGTATTGGAGCTATTATCTTTAATGACTTAAAGAATGAAAAACATTCTGATATTGACTTCAATTTAGAAAACATGCTCAAATTTGAAGGACAAACAGGTCCTTATCTTCAATATAGCAGTGTCAGAATTGCATCTATCTTAAGAGAAAACTCTTTAGATATGGACCATGTTGATTACGCTAGTTATAGTGAAAATGATTACTTTGAAATTATCAAATTATTGGGACAATTTCCTTATATCGTTGAAAGATCAAAAGAAAACAATGCTCCTAATTTTATTGCTCGGTATATCCTTAGCTTGGCGCAATCATTTAATAGCTTTTATGGAAAACACCGTATCAATGTTGAAGAATTAATGCAAAAAAATGCAAACTTATTGTTTGTTGAATCGATTCAAACAGTGATTAATGAAGGTTTAAGATTACTGGGTATTCAATCACTGTCTGAAATGTAATTGATTTTATATTGCAGTTCTTGCAAATTCAAATAAAGCATGTTATTATATTTTTGCTGTCCATCACTGATGGATATCAAAACCCCGCGTGATGAAATTGGTAGACGTGCCAGACTCAAAATCTGGTGGATGAGAATCCGTGCTGGTTCGAGCCCGGCCGCGGGGACCAATAAAGTGAATTAAGAATCTTATAGATTCTTTTTTTTTATGCTCTATAAATCAATTGGTTCCTACTGATTTAATTCATATAATTGGCTTATTTTCGTGTTATTATAATATATATAGATTGTCCTTTTGCTTTATATAAAAACCAAGTGACTTATTTTAGGATTCTCGATAAGAAATGAGGGACTTTAATGGCACATTTTGATATCTTTACAATTTTAATATTTCAATCACTGATTACCTTAACTTTTTCTTTTTTTATCATGCATATGATGCCCTCAATGAAGGGTAAATTTCAAGGATTAACCCAATTAATGATGGGGTTTTTACTCTATTCAATAGGTGTGGTTTTATTAGCCATTAGAGAATTTCTTGTTGCTTATATGTATCTTTCTATTCTACTTGGCAATTTAATTTTATTTGCTGGATTTATCATTTTGGTTATTGGATTAAAAAAATTACTTAGCATCCATGTGAACCAAAAAATATATCTATTATTCTATTTGACTTTTTGTATCGTTTTTTATTATTTTGCTGTGATCAAAGATGATGTTGCGATACGTATGATTCTGGTTTCTTTTTTCTTGCTAGCAGCTTTTGTAGAGGCAGTCTACAGTATGTATATCCATTCGAAAAAAAATAATTGTTTCAAAACAGGTTCATTACTATTGATGATGATTGCTTATGCATCTATTTATTTTTTTCGAATCATTTTGATTCTACTTAACTACAATACAATTACAGATTTTCTAACGTATTCTATAGATATCATTTTTCAAGCAGTTGGTATTGTTGTTTTAACAGCAATCTTCGTTCTGATTATGACCATAGTCAATAGAATGCTGACTCTCGAGATAGAAGTAAAACTTGAAGAAAATAAACTTTTAATATCAGAACTTGAATTGAGTTCCAAAGTGGATTACTTAACTGGTTTATATAATCGAAAATCACTGAGAGAAAAAACAGAAGAGTTAATCGAAAAATGTACTGAAACTCAATCATCGTTCCAGTATGTCTTAATTGATCTAAATAGGTTTAAAGAAATCAATGATCGCTATGGTCACCCATTTGGTGATGAAGTTTTGATTAGATTTGGCGATCTATTACGCAATTATACCAATCTTGTTTTTAGATATGGTGGCGATGAATTTATTTTATTATTGGATAATAATCATCAAGATACACAAGATATGATCAATCTGATCAATTCTAAATGCGTACATGTTTTCAAAAAAGAAACATTTATTCCAACTTTTTCTTATGGTATCCATGTGTGGCAAAAGGGACAAACTTATGATGATTTGATTAAAATTGTCGATCAAATCATGTATCAGGATAAAAGAAACCAAGAAAAAAGCTTGTAAACGATAGAAATAACACTTGAAAGAATGAGAAAGAAGGACTTCGGTCTTTTTTTTTAATGAGTTGATAAAGAATATGTTAAAATATCTTTGGAAAGTGAGTTGATAACATGAAAGAAAGAAAAGTAAAGTCATTTATCATGACAACCATGAATGGTATGGTTTATGGATTATTTGCTACATTAATCATTGGTGTTATTTTTAAACAGTTTGGAACATTATTGGGTATACCACTTATAGAAGTTACCTTATATGAAGCACTTAAGCTCATGATGGGTGTCGGTATTGGTATGGGTATTGCTTTAAGTTTAAAGATGGATGGTTTGAAAATGGTAGTGGCTGCAGTGATGGGTGGTATAGCTACAAGTTTTAAAGTTACTTTTGCTGCTGGTATAGTGACCGGATTAAATAATGATCCTGTAACAACATATCTAGTTGTCATCTTTGGTATTCTTTTACTTAAGTTGATTTTAAGAAGAAAGACACCTGTTGACATTTTGCTCATTCCTCTTTTAGGATCAGTCATTGCACTCGTCTTAACATTAATCATTAGTGCACCTGTTGGTTATATGATTTCAGGTATTCAAACTGGTATCGAATCTGCAACTAATTTACTTCCAATTCCGATGGTCATCGTCATTGCTGTTGTATTAGGTATATTACTGACATCACCCTTATCAAGTGCAGCAATTGCCATAGCAATCTCTTTAGGAGGTATTGCTGGTGGTGCAGCCGTTATAGGAACGACGACTCAAATGATTGGTTTTGCCATTCAATCAAGAAAAGATAATAATATTGGTATGGTTTTATCCATTGCATTTGGTACTTCCATGCTTCAATTTAAGAATATTTTGAAAAAGCCTATTATCTGGTTGCCTACAATTATAGCATCTGCAATCTTAGCACCTATTTTCTACTTAGTTTTTCATGTTGAAACAACTCCTTTTGGCGCTGGCATGGGTAGTTCGGCACTTGTTGGTCAGCTTCAAACACTTGAATGGATGGATTATTCAATGACTGCATTTCTTGCTGTAGGCTTTATGTTACTTGCCCCAGCTATCTTAGTTTTTGGAATTGATCTTATCTTTAGAAAGAAAAACTGGATTGTATCTGGTGATTTAGCTGTTAATAAGGATATAAATTAATTACAATTATTATTACAAAGTCATTAATCTATGATAAAATAGTTAGTGAATTATAAAATATAGAAAGTGGTGGTTTTGATGAACAAAAGAGTATATAACAAGACTTTAGGAAAGATTGTTCGTACACTTGGATTCTTATTGATCTTAGCATCTTCATTATTTATTTCTGTTGCATTAATTTTAGAATTTGATACATTACCTTTCATATACAACTTGACACCATATGCTACTCAAGCAGATGGCATATTAGCAAACATCCCTTATATCGCAGAATATGCAGGTTTGGGCTTAGTTGCTGGACTAATTCTCCTTTTATGGGCAATTAGAAAGGGTCTTATCTTAAGGGTTGTATTAACTGTTGTACTTGTGTTTGGATTTGTTGTAAGTTCAATTGATGGCACTTCACAATTAGTTCCATTAGTTCTTGCAGCTCCATCATGGTTATCAGGCGTGGTTGCTATGATTAGTGATTATGTCAATCAAGTTACTGCAATGAGCGAATATGTCATTCCAGGTGTAGCAGTTGCTGCGCCATTCCTCTTATGGATTTTATTTGCTTATAAGAAACCAGGTAGATTCTCATTATTCTTACTCAGACTTGGTTCAATCACATTATTCCTTGCAGTATTGATGTTAGTTGCTGAATCATTTGTTTCAAGTTTATCAGGTATTGATATTTATGGAACAATCAAGATTATGCTTTATATTGTATCTTATTTATTCTTTGTTGTTGGAAGTTTATTTGGTACACTAGGATTTGCTAGACAGTAGTTACTTTTAATAATTCAAAAAAAATAAAAGGCTCAATGAGCCTTTTTTTCTTTACATTAAGGATGAGAAACCACGTAGTAAGATTTGAACAATCCGGTATAGAAAGTGTCTTTTACCAAAATTTTTGATGTATGAACTTTTTTCAACTGTTTCATTAAAGAATATTACCATATCAGCAATAGAGTCTGTTTTTTCTAAGTAGACACTATTTTCAAAGTGTAAGTATAAGCTTCTAAAGTCTAAGTTAGCAGTTCCAATTAAGGCTCTCTCCTCATCAACAATCATCATCTTAGAGTGAATGAATCCTGGAGTGTAGCGGTAAACCGATACACCAGCTTCCATTAACTCTGGAACATAGGACTCTGTGACCATAAAGATAATCTTTTTGTCTGGTATGTATGGAATGATTATTTTAACATCAACACCTGATTTGGCTGCATATTTAAGTGCTGTTAAGAGTTCATTATCGATGATGAGGTAAGGAGAAGTAATTAAAATAGATTTTTGAGCTTGAGAGATTAAGGATAAATAAATATACTTTGTTGAAGTTTCCTGGTCTAAGGGTGTATCAGTAAATGGCGTAATATATCCTTTGGATTGGATAGGATGATTTTCTTTGTAAACACCATAATCAAGATCTTTTTGGGTTGAAAAGCGCCAATTCTCTAAAAATCCTATAATTAAAGACCATACTGCATCACCTTCTAAACGAATACCTGCATCATGCCAGTGTCCATATGGATGGGAAAGATTAATATACTCATCACCGATGTTGATGCCACCTGTATAAGCTATCTTGCCGTCAATGACAACGATTTTTCTATGATCACGATAATTCATCGCAAAGTTTAAATGAAGGCGCATTGGATTGAAATTACTAGCTTCAATTCCAAATTGACTTAAGGATTGAGCATACTTATAAGGAAGAGTAGAACTACCAAAATCATCATAAATCAGTTTGATCTCAACACCTGAAGCAGCTTTTTCTTTTAAAACCTGTAAAACTTGATCCCACATTAAGCCTTTATTGATGATGAAAAACTCCATAAATATATATTTTTTAGCCTGTTTAAGATCATCTAGCATCGCTTGAAACATCAGCTCACCAGAAGCCATAAAATCAGTTTTGGTGTTGATATAGGTTGGCCAGTTTAAATTATATAAATAGTTTGAATCTTTTGTTTTAAGGTGATGGTCTAAATCAGCTACGTAGTCATATCTGCTTAAATCAATATTTAATCTTCTTTGAGTTACTTTTTTGCCAATGTTGCGTTGTTTATAGTATAGATAAAACATGCCACCAAATAAAGGGAAGATCAGTATAGGAATAATCCAACTCAGCTTATAGATTGGGTTTTCTTCTTTAGTAATTAAGTAAACAACAATCATGACTGATATGGCATAAAAAACAGTATTTAAGTATCGATATTGTGAAATCCAATCAATCAATAGTAAAAACAAGACGATTTGTGCAAGCAGTAAAAGTAAGATCAGTGATGTTCTAGATAGGATCATCCTAACTAAGCGTTTCATTGGTGTATCTCCTTGATAAATATGTACTCAAACTTTGATGATTGATGTGGATCATAATGATAGTCATCAATTGCTATCTGTTTGATTTGTTCTTTGTCATTAATTTCATTTATTATAAGATAATTCGCCATCTTGCCTCTCATCATTTTAACATGCATACTGATAGCTTTAAGTTGATCATTGCTACGTTCATAAAATGATATGGTTAGCACTGGTAAAAAGTGATGTAAGACTTTGCTATATTCTTGTGAAGCCAGATTAATGAAAAGTTCATTTGGATGAGTAGATGATAGATACTCCATTAATTTAGGTTTCCAAAAAGCATATAGATTCTTAATGATTTGATCTTTGATCTCTAAACGATATGCACTGATTCCATCAAAAGGACGAACAAGTCCGTATAAACCAGACAACATGTAAAGGTGATCTTGTAAGTATAAGAGGTTTTTTTCATTCAAACTATGAATAGCAAATCCCTTAAAAGCATACCCATCATAAAAATAGATTGCTGATGAAATGATCTGATTAAAAGTCATATAATCAGATTTGACTTTCAAAGAAAGATCTTTGGATATATGCATCTTCTGACTCAAGTTAGAAGCACTCATCTTTGATAGTTTAGCTATCATAGATAAGGCATCACTTTGGAAAATAGGAGATGATTCAAATGGTGTGATAGTTTTTGCAAACGTTTTTGCAGGTGATAACAAGATGATCATGGAAAAATCCTCACTTATTCTACGTTTTATTATACCAAAAAAAGGCAAAAAGTGTTAGAATAGTAAGTGTCTTGAAGGAGGATTATCTTTTATGGGTGAACGTAATTTATCGTTATTGATGGACTTTTATGAACTCACAATGGCAAATGGCTATTTTAAGGATAACAAACATAATCAAATTGCTGTTTTCGATGTCTTTTTTAGATCAATTCCTGATGATGGAGGCTATGCAGTCTTTGCAGGTCTTGAACAAGTCATTGAATACATTCAAAATCTAAAATTTGAAACAGAAGAAATCAACTTTCTTCGTTCAAAGAAAATTTTTGGAGAAGATTTTTTAACTTATCTAAAGACATTTACTTTTCATTGTGATGTTTATGCAATGAAAGAAGGTACACCAATTTTCCCTCACGAACCTATTATGGTGATTAAGGGACCTATTTTGGAATGTCAAATCATTGAAACAATGATCTTATTAACCATAAACCATCAAAGCTTAATTGCAACTAAAGCTGCACGCATTGTTTATGCAGCTCAAGGCAGAGGTGTTTTAGAATTTGGAGCAAGAAGAGCACACGGCTATGATGCATCCATCTTTGGTGCACGTGCAGCTTATATTTCAGGTGTTGTTGGTTCATCAAATACCTATGTCGACTTTGCTTATCAAATTCCTGCTTTAGGCACAATGGCACATAGCTATGTTCAAAGCTATGATTCTGAATATGAGGCATTCAAAGCATATTCAATGACCTATCCTAATCAAGCTGTCTTACTCGTTGATACATACAATACTTTAAAACAAGGTATTCCTAATGCGATTAAGATTCAAAAAGAAGTTTTAGCTCCTATGGGGTGTGAACTTAAAGGTATTCGCTTAGATAGTGGTGACTTAACCTATTTAACAAAAGAAGCTAGAAAGATGCTAGATGCTGCTGGTCTGCAAAATACAAAGATTACAGTCAGTAACTCGCTTGATGAGTATTTAATTAAAGAACTCATTCATCAAGGTGCACAAATAGATTCATTTGGTGTTGGTGAAAGGTTGGTCACAGCAAGATCAGAGGCTGTCTTTGGTGGCGTATTTAAGCTTTCGGCTATTGAAGTTGATGGAGAACTCGTTTCTAAGATAAAAATCAGTGACAACGTCCAAAAAACGACTATTCCAGGGTTTAAGCAAGTGTACCGGTTCTATGATGAACACTGTATGGCTGAAGCTGATGTCATTACGCTATTTGATGAAGTCATTGATTCCACTCAACCTTATCATTTATTTGATCCTAACTTTCCTTGGAAGAATAAATTAATTGAAAACTATACTGTAAAACCTTTGTTGATCCCTATTTTCGAAAAAGGGAAACTCATTTATGAATTGCCAAGTTTGAAAGCAATTAGAGCTTATGCAAAAGAACAACATGCATCCTTATGGCCAGAAGTGATCAGATTAGAAAAACCACATGAATATTATGTGGATTTATCACAAGAACTTTGGACCTTGAAGCAAAGCTTAATTAAGAAATATAAGAAATAGTAACTGATGACAAAAATGCTTAAATGGTATTGTCTAGGCAATACCCATTTTTGTGTGTTAGGTTAGAAATTGAGGTGTAACGATGTTTCACATTGTGTTATATGAACCTGAAATCCCCCAAAATACTGGTAATATTATGAGAACTTGCGTCGCTATAGGCGCAAAGCTTCATTTGATAGAGCCTTTAGGATTTAAGATTGATGAAACGAAGTTAAGAAGAAGTGCACTTGATTATTATGAACATCTTGATTATGTGCTTTATCCTAATTTTGCTGATTTTGAAAGCAAAAACCCAGGAACCTATTTATTTTTGACACGATATGGTAAAAAGAACTATGCAGATATCGAATATCAGAAGCTTGAACAACCCTTATATTTAATTTTTGGAAAAGAATCTACGGGTGTTGATCGTGCACTGCTTGCTAAGAATTTAGATAATTGTTATCGTATTCCGACAACAGATAAAGTGAGATCGCTCAACCTATCAAATGCAGTCGCAATCGTTAGTTATGAAGTACTTAGACAGTTTGATTTCTTTGATTTAGAACAAACTGAACCAGAAACACATAAGGGCAAAGACTTTTTAGATCAATTTATTGTAAAAGAGGATATATCATGAAAGAAACGAACATACAAACACTAGGTGAAGAAATAGCAAACGCAGTCTCTCATGGTTTAATGGCTATATTTGGTATCGTTGCCTTAATTCTGTTATTAATTAAAAGTGATACAACCATTGAAGTCACAAGTGCGATTATCTTTGGCTTTGGGATGATCAATTTATATACGATGAGTACACTTTATCATTCGTTATTTCACGTCAAAGCAAAAGGTGTTTTTCAAAGATTTGATCACTTATCAATCTATATCTTGATTGGTGGTACGTTCGCACCACCTTTGTTATTGCTTCCAGCCATGCAAGAACCTATCTTTGGTATTGATGGCATTGGTCTAGGACCTATACTGTTCATCATCCAATGGATCTTAATCTTAATTGGTGTCGTCTTTAAATCAATTTGGATTAAGAAATTCGCTAAAGTTCATTTATTTTTATATTTAGCTATGGGATGGAGTGCGCTCATCTTTATTCAACAACTATTCGCTTTTCAACCCGCAGCATTTTGGTATGTTTTAGCTGGTGGATTAGCTTATACAATTGGTGTTGGGTTTTATGTTTTTCCAAAGATCAAATATTTTCATTTTATCTGGCACATATTTACCAGTTTAGGAACCATTTTACTATTCATCGCAATCTACGTTTACATTTATTAATATGAATATTTGTTCATATACTTGAATATTCATTATAAATAGGTTATCATAAGTCTATAAGGAGATATTAAACTATGAAAATTATGGCAGTTAATGCTGGGAGTTCATCACTGAAATTTCAGCTACTCGATATGCCCAGCGAAGGTGTGATTACATCTGGATTGGTAGAAAGAATTGGATATTATAATGCTGTGTTCACTATGAAGAAAGATGATGAGAAGATCACAGTAACACAAGAAATCTTAAATCACAAGGAAGCTGTACATCTTGTTGTTGAAGGTTTGATTAAAAATGGCATCATTGAATCACTTGATGAAATCAAAGGTGTTGGACACCGTGTGGTTCAAGGTGGAGAAATCTTTAAGAATTCAGCAATCATTACGGATGAAGTGATTGAACAAATCAAGAGTTTAAGTGATTTAGCACCACTTCATAATCCAGCCAATATCACAGGTATTGAAGCATTTAGAAGTTTCTTGCCAAATGTCATTCAGGTTGCTGTATTTGATACAACATTCCATCAAACGATGACTGAAGATGCATTTTTATATGCAACACCTTATGAATGGTACCAAAACTATGGTGTCAGAAAATATGGATTCCACGGAACATCTCATCAATTCGTATCTGAAAGAGCGGTTGAATTACTTGATAATCCTAAAGCTAAAGTGATTGTTTGTCATTTAGGTAATGGTGCATCACTATGTGCTGTTGATGGTGGTAAATCTGTTGATACATCGATGGGGCTCACACCTCTTGAAGGTATTCCTATGGGCACACGTTCTGGTAATATTGATCCAACCGTATTAATGCTAATTGCTGATAAAGAAAACAAATCTTATGCAGAAGTCTTAGATGATTTAAATAAGAGATCAGGATTCTTAGGTGTTTCAGGCATTTCTAATGATTCACGTGACATCTTACGTGAAATGAGAAATGGAAATCATCGTGCAGCACTTGCTCACCAAATTCAAGTTAAACGTATTGCAGATTATATCGGTTCATATTATGTTTACATGGGCGGTCTGGATGCGATTATCTTTACAGCTGGTATTGGTGAAAATGAAGGTTTCGTTCGAGCAAGTATCTTGCAAGCTGTTAAAGTTTTAGGCGTTGAAGTTGATCCAGTTGAAAATGCAAAGCGTGGAGAAAGACTGATTACAACTCCAAATTCTAAAGTTAAAGCATTCATCATTCCAACCAACGAAGAAGTCATGATTGCACGAGAAGTCATGCGTTTGAAATAGGTTTAACCCTATTTTAATGCTTAAAAAATGAGATTATGAAGCCAATTGTATGAAAATACAGTTGACTTTTTTCTTTTTATAAAAATGTGGGTATAATAAAAGAAAGAAGTAAATGTGTTCAAGGAGATCGTTTATGAATAAAGCAACAACGCTTTATCAGTTAGGTCTAGATTATTATCATGGCAACGAATTTGCTCAAGACACTGACATGGCAATTGATTACTTACTCAAAGCAGCTGAACTGAATCACTTTGAAGCCAAGGTTCTTTGTGCTGACCTTCTTTTTAAACAAGCCAAAGATGATGGTAGTATTTACTTTGAAGATGGATATCGTTTAGGTACTGAGCTTATGGTTCAAATTTACCGAGCAGGTAAACTTGATATCACATTAGCTTATTTACTGAATAATGAATTATTCGATGCATTGCTTACTGAAGAAGAACTACAGGACTATTATCAGGAAGCATACCGTTTAGGTTATCGTGAAACCAAGTTTGAACTTGCTAAATTACTGTTCAAAAAGGAATCTTATCACAGTTCCGAACAATGGTTCTTAGAATCAATTAAAGAAGATATTTCAAAAGAAAGTCATCTTTATCTATATCAAATTTATTGTACAAAAGAGTGCTATAACGAAAAGAAGGCAATTACACATTTAAAAGAAGCAATGAAATACGGTTTTACACCTTCAGATTATCAAGAATTTATCGAAACTGATGATAAAGTACTTGTTCAAAATCAAATCTATCATTCCAAATTTGATGAAGATATGGTGAAAAATCAAATTGTAAGTATCATTAAGCATTGCAATTACGCTGATAAAACCTTAAAAAAATGGTTAACTAAAGATAAATTAGACGTCCATATCTACTTTGATTTGCAACTTAAACTACTCAATGCATCATATGATATCATCCATTTTGAAAGTGATTCAGTTGATTTTGCTTATGCACCAATCGAATTAATTGATCGGTACTTTGAAGAAGAAATAGAAAAAGCAGATGTTGTTAACCAAACAGTTATTTCACCTAATAAAGACTCAGGATTTTTTCAAACAATTGAAAGAGAAACCTTCCTGGAGCTCAATATTAGAGATGTCTTGGATCAATTTAATATTAAAGATAAAAAACCAATCTTAAATACAACAAATGCAAATCTTAATATCGATCAAATGATTAGATCAGAGATTAAAAAAGATATTAAATTAAAACATAAAGACAAGTCAAAACAACAGTTTATTAAGGTTAAAAAATTCACACTTTATAAAGTTTTAGTTCCTACATTTTCATTTGATTTTAAATTTAGTGGCAAGACTTATCAGTCTGAAAGATATGCATTTGATTCAAAAGAATGGCATGAAGTCTTCTTTAATGAAGATGAAGATATCGATGATAAAGCTGTTAAGTTAAAGATTGAGTTTCCTCTTAGTGATGCCATTTATCAAGAAATAGAAATAATCAAAAAAGAAGTCCCTAAATATCGAAAACGGATGATTTATATTCACATTGTTAAAAGTATTTTGATGGCACTTCTATTATGGTCAGTCATTATTTTTGTACAAAACTCTCTATTGAGTCGAGACTATCACATTGAGTCGTATCAGTTCTTTTCACATCTTGTAAAAAGTTACTTGATGTATATAGGTGGTATCATTTTCTTCGGTTTAATTTATTATTTTACGCGGGTTATGATTTACGCGCCAATCCTTGATAATATCAGAGATCAAATCGTTGATGATCCAGCGTTTGTCCTACCAGAAAATACAAATAAGGATCATTTTAAGATGCAATACCTTGAAATCGTTTTAATGTTTGTTACAATCGTCATCCTTATTTTATTCAGTAATTTTATTTCGATATTCTAAACATTTTATGTGGGAACACTTTGTTCCCATTTTTCTTTGTTAAGCATGTAAAGTGCCAAAAATGTGATAAAATAAAGATATTAGAAGAGGTGTCATATGAATGAACATATCAAGGTCGATGACCTGCTCCATATTTCAATAAAAAGGATGGGTATTAACGGTGAGGGCATCGGTTATTTTAATAAGCTTGCCATCTTTGTTGATCAAGCCTTGCCTGATGAAGAACTTGATGTTGTGATTACACAAGTATTTGATAATCGCGCTATTGCAAAAATAGAGAAGATTACGAAACAAAGCGTGGACAGAAGAGAGCCATTTTGTCCAGTTTATGATACTTGTGGTGGATGCCAAACACAACACTTTGACTACTTAAAAACCTTAATCCAAAAAAGAGATATTTTGATTAAATCATTTGATCGTTATGTATCTCCAAAAATCAATGAAGATTTAGTTAAAGATACGATTGGTGCATCTGAACCTAAACACTATCGTAACAAAGCATCACTGCCTGTCCAAAAAATAAGAGGAAAGAATCATTTTGGCATGTATGCAAGAGGATCCAATCAGTTTATTGCCTTAAATGGATGTCCAATCCAAAATGAACTCATAGACCATATTTTAAATACCATCATCCGCTTAATGAATCAATATGAAATGGATGGTATTGATCCAAGAACAAGAAGAGGATATGTTAGATCCTTAGTCATCAGAGTCACAGAAAATAAAGATCAAGCTCAAGTTTCATTTATCATGGCTAAAAAATCTAATAGACTTCAAACTGTTGTTTCTGAACTAATAAAATTAGAACCAAAAATTGTATCTATTTATGAAGTGATGAACGCTGATTTAAAGAAACCAGGATTTTTCACTGATGATATGTCTTTAATTTATGGAAAAGAAACAATGACTGAAACTTTAAATGATTTTAAATTCTTACTTACTCCAGAAGCTTTCTTTCAGCTCAATACAGCTCAAGCTCATCAATTTTACTTAGAGATGAAAAGATTAGCTGACCTTAAGCCACATGAAATAGCAATTGATGCTTATGCTGGGGTTGCCCCTGTAAGCCATTATATTCACCAAGATGCACATCATGTTTACGCAATTGAAATCGATCCTAAAGCATGTGAAAGTGCACGATTAAGTCTAGAAGCAAACCATATTAAGAATGTGACCATCCTTCAAAGCGATTTCAAACGTGCTTTAAGTGGACTTAAGAATAAACAAATTGATGTGATGTTTTTTGATCCACCACGGACTGGATTAGGTGAAGAGACGATTGACTTGATTTTGACATTTCAACCTAAACGTCTGATTTATGGATCATGCAATCCTTCAACACTTGCTAAAGATTTAAATATCTTGCAAAAAACATATGATTTAATTGAAACAGTACCAATTGACATGTTTCCTTACACCTCATTAATTGAAAGTGTTAGTCTCATGATGAGAAAGGTATAAACATTAACTAATATTGCTATAGTACTGACCATAAGTGCCTAATAAATGATTAATTAGTCTAATTTGCCTAATATTTATTTAATTCGTGTTTACATACGAATATATATCCTGTATAATATGAGTAGAGGTGATAAAATGTACTATACAATCATTGGAGATATAAAAAAATCAAAGTCAATTAAAAATAGATTAGAAGTTCAACAACATTTGCGCGATATATTAAATGAGATCAATCAACAATATGAAAATGAACTCGTTAAACAAATGTTTGTAACATTAGGTGATGAATTTCAAGGGATTTTCAATTCATTTGATCATTTATTTGAAATTATGCATAAAATCATGTTTCATCTTGATCCAATAGAAATTAGATTTGGATTAGGTATAGGCAATATTTTATTTGATCAGACAAACCAAGACTCTCCATACGATAGTGATGGTGAAGCATGGTGGTTTGCAAGAGATGCAATCAAAGAAGTTAAAGAAAATGAAGAAAAACAAAAAATCTCAGTTACATCAAATATTAGGATAAAAACAAAAGACTATGCATTTGATCTGGTGTTCAACAAAATTTCTGATATCTTATACACAATTAAGAGCCATTGGACAGAAACACAACGTAAAATGATTGATACCATTTTGAATCATTACGGTCTAAGTGATGATTTTAAGCAAGTTGATCTTGCTAAAACTTTGGATGAAGCTCCATCCAGTCTCAATGAGAAACTCAAAAGGTCTCAGTTTTATGATTACGCAAGTATGATGCGTAGTATGTCCATATTTGTTAATAACCGGGGGTAGTCATATGTTTATTTTATTTTCACTTTTAATCATTCATGTTTTATTTACTTTTTATATCAGATATGATCGTAATGCAGAGGATCAATTTGATGAAGAGATCAAGATAAAGTACCTTTACAAAAGTAAACTTGTTCAATATACTTTCATATATACTATTTCAACTTTTTTGATTTTGGTCTTTTATCTACCAAACCACTGGGTGAATATATTTGTGATTCTAGGTGCAGGTTTGGCACATGGATTGATTGATTATTTAAAAATTAAATTGCATAAGCAATCAAATGAATTTCTATTCCCCTATTTATTTTTAATTGCTCAAATGTTTCAAATCATCTTAATTGTTTTAGTTGGAACTTATATAACATTAAATTTTACACCAACAAATTTAGATATCTTTATCTTAAATCAAAATCTATTTCTTGTTGGATCAAAATATATATTAGCTTTCTTGCTTATTGGAAAAGCTGGAAATATCTTCTTCAAAGAATTAATGGGCAAATATAAACCGACTACTGAGGATATTAAAGAGGCGAAAGAGAACAACTTCCATGTATTTTCATCCCACCAAAAAGCTGGCAGTGTTATTGGCATTCTAGAAAGAATCTTATTGATGGCATCAATGATTGTAGGAAGTTATACAACCATTGGACTGATTATTGCTGCAAAATCTGTAGCTAGATTCAAATCACTTGAAGTTACGAAATTTGGTGAATATTTTATCATTGGAACAATGTTTAGTATTCTTTATGCATTATTCACTTACTATTTATTGTTTAAATTGTATTAACTGATTTACAAAGAGAATATGAGGTGATCAAATGAAATGTTACTTGGTTCGTCATGGACAAACAGCATGGAATGAAACACATCGTTTTCAAGGCTGGCTCGATATTGAGCTTGATACCATAGGTATGTTACAAGCTCAAATGCTTACAAATTACTTCAAGCAGCAGCGTATTTGTCATATTTATGCAAGTGATTTATCTAGAGCGCTCAAAACAGCACAGCTCATTCAACAAAAAATGGAATGCCCAATGTCAATCTCTAAAGACTTAAGAGAGATGAATGTTGGAAATTGGGCAGGACAAACATGGGATGAGATTACATCTGAATTTAGAGATGATGAAAAATTTGATGAAGACAGATTTTTCGAACTTGCTAAATCGGGTGGTGAATCCTTATCTGAGTTTCAAGAACGCATTGTTGTAACTTTTAAAAAGATTATTTCAAAGCATCCCAATCAAGATTTACTGCTTGTAACACATGGTGGTGTCATCAGAGTTTTATTATGTTACATTTTGGGATGTAACTTGAGTCAAAGAAATGCACTCAAGATTGATAATGGTAGCATTTCAGTTTTAGAAATTAATGACTCAAATGAGATTAAAATCATTGAACAAAATATGATTAAACATTTATCTTCAACATATCAACCATAGGAAGAAGGCATTTTATGGATTCATATTCTACACAAACATTAAAAATATATAAAGAACAATTAAAAAGAAGAAAAAAGAAAGTTGTTGGCTTTTGGTCTTTCATGATGGCCGTTTTTGGTATCATCGCAGCAATCTCATTTCTTTTCTATAGCAATGCCACATTATTTAAGGTCCTATTTTATATTTTCATTGGCATCTTTGGTTTTTTCTTCATTTTAGTTTTAATGTTACTCATCTTTTTCGTCAGTGAAAAACCACTTTACGAGATTTTATATCCTAAAGTCATCAATGATCATAATTATGAAGAAAGTGTCTTTATTACATATAATGCTTATCCAAAGGATCTTGACTTTTTTACATTTGGGGGATTATATCCATTACGTTCATCTAAGTTTTTAAGATTCCAGCTTTCATTTGAGAATACTCATGGATTTCATGTGGATGTCTATGATGCTTATATTGCAACTTCTAACGGGAAAACGACAATCACACACTTAAATGGCTATTATTTGATCTTTAGAGACTATGGAACAACACAGTTTCAATTAAGAACTCAAGGCAATCCTTTTGTTGATCCTAAATATAAGAAACTGACAGATATCAATGATGTTAGAGCGTTCGTTCCTGCATCAGAGTTTGATATAGATCCACAGCTGATCAACTTGTATCACCGTATTAAAAATGAATATCAAAGCCCTTCAGTTACGATTGGTTGTAATGGGACTGACCTTCATATAGGAATCACTTTAAGCCCTATGAGAAGAAACGTTAAGGTCTTAACAGAAGATATTTACCAGGAATTAAGAAGATCACTCATGCAAATGGTCGATCTTGCAAATTCAATTAAGTAATATGTGTATAATGGATATGAGGAAAACTATGAAAAAGAAAAAAGAAACACTAAATTTATATAATAAAAACCCAGAAAATAATGCTTTCATGATTGAAGTGTCACTAGATGACTATTCTGAAATTTTTAATGGGTGGGATGCATCATCAATCAAGAAAAAAGATATTGAGCCTGAACTTCTTGATTATCTTGAACAAGCGGGTTTTGAAATACCAATCAGTGAAAAGGTTGAAATTTATTTCTATTTACCAAAGGAAATTAATGATACGGATAAAGAAAACAAGAGTATGACCGGCATGATCAATAATTTCAAAGCAGTTTTATTCTTTATCAATCGAATGCTTTATAAAAACTACCGGCGTATCGCATCATATATCAGCATTGGCATCCTATTTTTGATTGGTGCATATCTCACAAGATATTATGCACCATCAGTCACTTTGATGTTTTCAATTCTAATTGAAGGCTTCTTCATTGGTGGTTGGTTCTTGTTATGGGAAGCATTCTCGTTGTTTTTCTTTGATACACATGAAACAAAACTACGTAGGAAAGTTTATAGAAGATTTTTAGAAACTCAAATCTTCTTTAAGGATAATATCGAATAATCTATTTTTTAGATCTGGTGGAGTTATGATGAAAATTAAAAAGGAGTTTCCTATTCTGGAATTTGATCCAGAAAAGGATGCGCACATCAATCCAAGAAATATTTCACTTAAATATCCCAAATTGCCAAGTCGATTGGTTGTTTGTTTTTTCAATGACGTCATTTTAAAGCTCCTTGAAGATCATGAGATATTTCTATTCATGACCATTGTTGGAGAAAATAATTTAGAGGTCTATAAGTTTTTCAATCATGATTTAGCAATCATTCCCGGAAAACTTGGCGCACCTGCATGTGCAGGCTTTTTAGATGAATGTATTGCATTGGGTAGTAAGTATGTGATGTTTTGTGGTGGTGGCGGAGTTTTAAGATCTGATTTAACCGTTGGAAAACTCATCGTTATTGATTCTGCAATTCGCGATGAAGGAACGAGTTATCATTATGTTGAACCAAAAAGAGAAATTCAAGCCAACCAAAAAGTTGTTCATCAAATAACTCAATATCTCAAAGCTAAAAACATTGACTATGTTTTAGGTAAAACATGGACTACTGATGCTTTTTATCGTGAAACCAAATCAAAGATTGCCTTAAGAAAAGAAGAAGGTGCCATTTTAGTTGAAATGGAACAATCGGCAATGATTGCTGTTAGTCAATTTAGGGGTATTGAATATGGTGCAATCATCTATAGTGGTGATGATCTATCCACTGATGTATGGGATAGTAGAGGTTGGAAGCATAGAGAAGATATTAGGTATGCTTTAACCATGCTTTGTGTCGATATCGTCTTAACCTTTGATATGGAGGTAAGCTTATGAAACCAATCGATTGGCTTCTTAAAGGTGATCCAGTCATCCAATACTTAACCAAAAAATATTTACTAAATAAGAAAGTTAATTATCAAGAAAAAGGATTGATCAACCAATACTTCACTTTATATGATGTCAAAAAACGCATGTGGGGTGGAAGCATTTATTCACCTAAATGGATTTCTACTCATTACACTTTAATGGAACTCAAATATATGGAAGTTGATCCAATGAATCAGATCTATCAAGAATCTGTTTCTAACTTATTAGACCACCTTTGGTTTAATCATGGTCAAGTATCTAAAACAAGACATCAAGACATGTGTGTCACAGCAATGGTTTTAGGATTAGCGTGCTATGGTCAGATAAAAGATACAAAAATCGATCAAATGATTGATTATATTCTTGAACATCAATTTAAAGATGGTGGATGGAACTGTGCATGGGAAAGAGATAAGAAGACAAAGAAAAGTTCTCTTCATACAACAATCTCTGTTTTAGAAGCTTTGTTTGAGTATGAAAAAAATGATTGTGACTATAGATTCCACGACATTTCTCGTGCTGTCCCCAAGGCATGGCAATTCATTCTTAAAAAAAGATTATTTAGATCAGTTAGAACAAAAGAAGTCATTAACAAAGATATGATGAGTTTTCATTATCCGATGAGATGGAAATATGATGCATTTAGAGCTTTAGAATATTTCCAAGCAATTAAGATGCCCTATGATATGCGGATGCAAGAAACAATTGATTTAATTGTTTCTCAAATGGAAAAAGGATATATTACACCAGGTAGGCAATATACTGGAAAGATTCATTTTAAGCTTGAAGAAGGCAAAGAAAGTCGTTTCAATACATTAAGAGCATTAAAGATTTTAAAGTTCTATGAGCCTAAAATCTATCAAGAAATCATTGAATCAAATTTCTTCTATGAGGGGTTTGACAAATGATGATAGAGAAAAAAACAATCTTTTCTTCTTTAGGTATGATGACCTCACTTGTTATGCTTTATATTTATAATAGATCATTAGATCTACACAATGCTTTATTATATTTTTTGATTTTTTTTATTGCATTATTTATCATATTCGGTATCAGTATCATGGTTAAGAAGCCGAAGATATCTTATATACCATCAATCTTTTTAGTCTTAACATCTTTAGTATTTTTATTTCTTAGTATTCTCAATTACACACATGCGGTTGAAAGAGTTCAAATGTTGATTTTCATGTTTGAATCACTGATTTTAAGTGGGATTGGTTATTTTGCTGCATATCTATTCATTGTGTTTTTTATTGAGAATCAACCTTTCTCAATCTTAAAGCATATTCAAAGTTATTTAGATTATATGGGTTTATCGATAGGATTGATTGTTTATTCAATCTTCATGATCCCTTATTTAACACAAGGTCAAAATGAATGGTATGTTTTAATTCTGATTTTATTTGTTAATTTTGCTATAACACTTGCTAGTGGTATATTCGTCGTTTTAATCTATTACTTTCAGCAAAAAAAATGGAAATGCATCCAGATTAGTTTGGGTATATTAGCTCTTTATATTCCTATCTCATTGATCATTTTTGATATGATTACCAGATCACTCATTTACTTGGGACTATCACTTTGGTTAATCATTATATCCTTGAGTCAGATGATCATTAGAAATAAAAAAGATAAACAAAATAAATTATTACAAGAAGAAGGAAAAGCACATGGTCAAATTTAGATATTTAGAAGATTTAAAAGGTTATGGACACTTTGGGGAAGATTTTCTTAAAGTCAGTGCATTTCTTGCTGACTTACAACAAGATGCACTTAGACCAATCAGTTTCCCTTGGGGTAGATGGGAATGGATGTTTTCTCTATCCTTTTTAGATGCAGATCATCTAGACAGTATTGGTGTATGGGAAGAAGATGGTAAGATTGTTGCATTGCTTACTTATGAATCCAAATTTGGTGAAGCATTTTATGTCTTAAATGACCGTCACCCTTATCTAAAAAAAGAAATAGCACAATATGCAATCAGAGATTTACAAGGCATTGATGGCTTAAAAATGCTTGTTCCTGACCATGATCATGAGATGCAACGCATCTTATTATCCTTAGGTTTAGTTGCTACTGAAGAAAAAGAACAATTTGCTGCTCTAGATTTAAATAAACCTTTATGTCTTGATTTACCTGAAGGTTATCGTTTTGAAGATATGAGTCATGGTGATATTAAGAAATATCATCAAGTCTTATGGAGAGGCTTCAATCATCCTGGCGAACCCACGATGACTGAAGGGGATTTATTAGATCGAAAAATCAGTTTATCAGCTCCACATGTTCATTTAGATAGAAATGTTGCTGTTGTTAATCCAAGCGGACAATATGTTGCTTATTGTGGTACGTGGTACCACGAAGGTTCACTTGTAGCTCTTGTTGAGCCCGTAGCAACCGATCCTCACTATCGTTTAATGGGATTAGGTAAAGCTGCTGTCATAGAAGCATTAAGAAGATGTAAGCTAGCTGGAGCTAAGATTGCGATCGTGGGGTCTGGTCAACAGTTTTATTATAGTATTGGATTTTTCCCATATGCAACCTATACTTGGTGGAAGCTAGGAAAAAAGAAATGAGTCTATATTTAAGGTTTCCTGAACTACAAGATGAAGAAAAATATTTAGAGTATCTTAAAGAATGGGAAGATAGTCCAAAAATAATACCATTTAGTTCCAAATTACTTGATCGAGATTTTAAAATTTTTGTTGCAGAGATTCCAATACGCGAACAGGGCTTAATTGATCCTGAGCATAGAGTGCCAGAACTCATCTTGTTTTTAGTTGATGAAGCAAATGATATTTACGGTGTTTTGAGTTTTAGATTAAAGCTTAATGATCACCTTTTAGCTTATGATGGACATATCGGATATGGTATCCGTCCATCACAAAGAGGCAAAGGCTATGGAAAGCTCATCTTAAAGCTTGCTTTAGAAATTGCTAAAGAAAGAGGATTTGAGAAAGTTCTCATTACATGTAATGAAGAAAACTTAAGATCAGAGGCTGTCATCTTATCTCAAGGTGGCAAATTAGAAAATAAGGTCTACAAGACTGATGGATATATCAAAAGATATTGGATCTATCTTTAGGAGTTATATTATATGAAAAAAGTGATAATGATTACTGGTCATCTTGCTGCATTAAAGTCTACTGTCGCCACAAGATTAGGCAAAGATTTAAATATCATTGTCTTTTGCAAGGATAAAATTAAAGAAATATTAGGAGATACTATTGGTTTTAAAACTAGAGATGAAAATCTAAAGCTCAGTGAAGCAACCTTTAAACTGATGGTTGATGATATGCAGCAAACCTTGCTTGTCCATGACGAAGTCATCCTAGAAAGCAATTTTAGAACATATGAAGTCGAAGAGATTCAAGAAAGATGTCGCCTACTTGATGCCAAGCTGATTGTTGTCTTTCTGACTGGCAAGTCAGAAGTCTTATATCAAAGATATTTAGAAAGACAACCATTAAGACATAAGGTGCATACATCAACAGGTACACTGGATCTAGATACATTTGAAATCGTTATGAAACCTTTTGATCCTTCCTTATATGGAGAACAAGCTTTGATTGTTGATACATCGAGCTTTAATGAGTCAGATTATCAGGAACTCTTAACAATCTTAAAAAATAGGATGGCATAAAGATGCATTCAATCGCATGATTGATTACATAAAAAAAATAAAAATATGGGAGATTTAAATTTATGAAGAAAGTCATTATTGTCACCGGTCATCACGCAGCCTTAAAAACAACTGTTTCACGCCAACTAGGAAGTGACTTAGGTTTGTTGGTTTACCATTTGGAAGAAATGAAGGATATCATCATGCATCATGACGCGATCAATGAAGATGTCAACCACAATTATTACAGAAAACTAGCCTTAAAATTAATCAAGAAACTGATTGTAGACACACTAGAAGTTCAAGACAGTGTCATCGTGGATATACCTTACTTAGATGTATTTTATTCACCACTCGTTACCTTGTGTAAAGATCATGGATTTGAATCTGTCACACTTTTCATGACTGGTGATGCTGATGTCTTGTTTAAAAGATATAGTCAAAGAGCACCTTATGATGTCATGTTTAAAAGATCAGATGTCATCCTTGATATTCTAGATTTTAAAGATACTTGGATTCCTATCAGTCCTACATTGAAACAAGAACATACCATAGAAGTAGATACGACAACTTTTGATGAACAAGATTACCGCATCTTGATGCATCAGGTGATTGATAAATTAGAATGGAAGTTAAATGATTCAAGCTTATAGGAAATAAGAAAGAAGGTCAAACATGACTTTATACGCATTGATATTTGCTTTATTAGCTTTAGGATCTTTTATTTACTTTGAATTAAAGAAGAAGTACTTGATTGCTATCTTTTTGAAGGGATTTGCAAGCTTCGGGTTCATCTTAACCATCGGTTTTGCTGTCATTGACAGAATAACAACATATTATAACGGATCGATTCATGTCTTACCTGCCTATGTGGGGCTTTATACAGTCATCTTAGTTTTCTTGTTTGGACTCGTATTTGGACTCTTAGGTGATATCTTTTTAGCCTTAAGACCACTCTTAAGTCCCGATAAGGATAAGAAGATCATTGTTGGTGGGATCATTTATTTTGCAATTGGTCATATCTTTTATCTATTTGCACTCTTAATGATTGGATCATTTAGTTATATTTCAGTGATTCTTGGCTTAGTCATGGCAGTCATTGTCTTTATGGGTAGTAAAGTTCTTAAATTTGAAATGGGTATAGCTAAATATCCTACAATCTTTTATACCTTCTTAATCTTTATGATGGTAGGGCAAGCATTAGCCAATGGCATAGCAGCTGATTTCTCAACATTTACTTCCTTAGTATGCGCAGGTGCGATAATGTTTAGCGTTTCTGATTTATTACTCGCACCCATCTATTATCAAGGAAATAAGAATAAGTGGATCATTGGATTGAACTTGGTTACTTATTATGCAGCACAACTATTCATCGCACTTTCCATCTTATATATCTAAAAATGAAAACGAAAAGGACCTTGATGGTCTTTTTTTTATGCTAAAATGTAATATATACTTGACATAATGCAACATATATTGTATATTTTAAACATAGAGGGCATAAATATGAATTATAAGATGAAAGCTGCGCGAGCAGCATTAGGCTTATCTCAATTGGATCTTGCTAAAGCAATCGGAGTCAGTAGACAGACGATTCTTTTAATTGAAAAAAATGAGTATAACCCTTCATTACTCATCTGCAAAGCAATATGTCATGCATTAAACTGCTCTTTAAATGATTTATTTTGGGAGGATACCAAAAAATGAAAAATGAAGTAACTTATTCAAAAGTGAATGGCATGAAGAAAAACATCATGATTTACTTGATGATTTTTGCAGTGGGTTCATTGGTCTTAAGAGCTATGAACAATATCACGATTAATCTTGAATCAAGCATGATGGAGATCTATATCGTGTTGATGACACTCTTAGTTTTGAGTATTCAAGTGTGTAGGTTAATTGGTGTACCAGTTAAAGATGAAAAAACGATTAGAGAGAAATATATCATTAACAATGTTGGATTTTTCCTCATTTTATGGGGTGGTATTGGCTTGCATTTCGTCTCCAATCTCATTTATGATCATATTTTATTTTCTGATAGCAATAACTTCACATCACTATTTATCTTAATAGGATTTATTGTTGCTGTGGTAAGTACAAAGAAACATGACTTCTACTTAAATCATAAAATCATCGAAAAAGAAACTAAACCCTATTATTTATCTGTCTTAAAAAATATTGGTGGCTTTTGGTTAGCTGCTATTGGATATGCGACAGTCATCTATAGTTTATCTTTGACATTATCCATATCAACTGAACGAGTGATGGTTGTCATCAGTTCGATCATCTTATCGATTATGTTCTTTAGCATTGAATACATTCTATTTTCTGTCTATGAGAAAATCGATTATGATGAAAAGATGATGCTTAAAGAGCAGAACAGCCAAAGATTCTTATCTAAGAAAGTGATTTTGCTTGGATTACCTGTCATTGGGTATGCGATTCTTAAAGCTGGTGTTTATTTCTTATACTGGGCTGCTAAAATATCTGAAAATCAAACCAATGAACGTATGTTTGAAGCAATAACACAGTTATTACAGTTTTGGTCACTAGACTTTGCAATCATCACTTTATTTTTATCATTTGTCATCTACAAATCTATTAAAGCTTTACCATTTAATAAACCTTCACTTTTTAAATATTATCCGATTTTAATTTGGTTAAGTTTTGCCTACGCCTTATATAATTTTGCATTTGTTATGTATTCTCTGATACATCCATTTAATATCAACCTGGAAATCTTAAATTTCATGAGTCAAAACTCATTTTATCTTTCATTAGTAATTATGATCATCACATTAGCTGTTCATATCTATTTTTATCCGTACATGAAGATCAATCGTTTTCCAGCAGCTAAGTTATTTTTAATTGTTGCAATCTTCCCATTATTAAATACAGGTGGACATGTTATCATTCAAATTATGGGAAACGATATGTTTCATGTAATGTATCAAGTAAGTTTATTAAGTTTCATCTTCGCGATCATTTCATCTTTATCCTACTATTACATCTATTGCAGAATGAGTAATGACATTTTTGTAAAAAGAGAGATGAAACGTGTTTTAGATGATCCAAAAGTAGTTCTGAGTAAAAAACTGATTCATTAATAATTAAGAAGGTGATTTTATGCATGATATTCATTATTATGACTGTATAACACATACACAAATTAAAGATAAAGAGTATTTAAAAGGACCAGTTGTCGATTTAAAGCTCATCAGTTTCTATCCGGATAGTCAATTAGATGGTATCCCATACTATTGGTATGAAATTTATTTGAGCAACATCGCAATCGGTAAGATCTCCTTACGTTTAGGATATAATGAAACCACACTTGTCAATGGACAAGTAGGTTATGAAATAGATGAACCCTATCGTGGTCATCACTATGGTTATTACGCACTAGAGATCATTAAATGTTTAGCGATGGACCATGGGTTCAGATATTTGATTGTTACCACAAGTGTCGATAACTTTAGGTCGCAGCATGTAATCAGAAGAGCCGGTGGAAAGATGGTTATTGCTGATTATGAAGTCCCTAAAGACCATATCTTTTATGTCTTAGGTAAGCCAAGAATGAATATCTATGAAATCAAACTAGGCTAGAAGGAGATTTATGAAACTAGAAGTGCTCGTACACAAAGCTGAAAACAAAAAAAGTCATATACCTTTAGTATTTATTCATGGTGCAGCAGGTGGTGCCTGGTACTTTGAATCTTTCTTATCCTATTTTTCAAATAAGGGATTTGACTGTTATGCATTCAGTCTAAGAGGGCATGGTAAAAGTGACGGTTATGATGA
Organism: Bacillota bacterium; assembly: GCA_018817915.1. Taxonomy (GTDB): domain Bacteria; phylum Bacillota_I; class Bacilli_A; order Acholeplasmatales; family Acholeplasmataceae; genus Peloplasma. The sequence goes on along the minus strand of JAHISX010000012.1, from coordinate 59,580 downwards.
ATTAAATACTTTTGGATTAGATGATTATGTCGATGATTTGAAATCAGTCATCAATAGATTAGAAGAAAAGCCAATAGTCATCGGTCACTCGATGGGTGGTGCGATTGTTCAAAAATATTTAAGTAAAGATCAAGATCATTTAGCAGGTGCACTATTACTCGCATCCGCAGAAGCTGGAGGCATCAGTGATGATTCGCCGTTAGGACTCTTTTTTAGCGATTCTAGAGGCTTCTTAAGGTCTATGCGTCAAATGTATCCAAATCAAGATTTATCTCTTGAAACGCTCATTAATGAGACAATATTTTCTAATCGATTTTCTACACAAGAACTTAAAGAAATTAGACTCAAATTAACGAAAGAATCAAGCAAGGTCAAAAAGGATTTACTTAAACCTTTTATGACTGGAAATGAAAAGATAAAAATTCCAATATATGTCATTGGATCTTTAGGTGATCATATCGTAACCAAAGATAAAACAGAAAAAACAGCAAAGGCTTTTGGTGTTGAACCTATCTTTATTGATGATTTATGTCACTTTATGACGATCGATCCTGATTGGGAGAAAGCAGCAGAAGCAATTTTGTCTTGTGTATCAAACTTGATTTAGTACAATTTAGGTTCAATCTAAAACATGTTGGAAGTTTTTGAATTATGTGAAATATAAGAAGAGTGTGTAATCTTTCTCTTAATTAGCAAAAAATAATGACTTTTATACTATGATTGTATCAATGAATGGCAGGTAAAAAATCATGAGATTATTCGTAGTAGAAGATAACATAGATTTGAATCATGCACTTGTAACAATCTTTAAAAACAGTCACTATGCAGTAGAATTTTGTTATGATGGACTCACTGCAATTGAAACAATCAACAACAACATCTTTGACTGTATTATATTAGACATCATGTTACCTAAAAAAAATGGGATTGATGTCTTGAAGATTATTCGAAATAATTATATTGACACACCTGTTTTGTTGTTAACAGCAAAATCAGATGTTAAAGACAAGATACTTGGATTAAATACTGGTGCAGATGATTATTTATCTAAACCTTTTGATATGGAAGAACTTCTTGCTAGAACACGCGCCTTGATGAGAAGAAAACCATCATTTGAACCGGATATTTTATGCTATCATGATTTAATATTGAATAAACAAACACATAAGATTACATATAAAAATACAGATTTAAATATCAGTCATAAAGCATTTCAAATCATGGAAAAATTAATCGAAAAATGCAATCAAGTTGTTTCGTATAATCAATTATTTGAAACAATTTGGGGATTAGAAACATCAGTTGATATACATATCATATGGGTTTATATTTCACATTTGAGAAAAATATTAAAAGCGAAAGATGCTCCATTTGAAATTAATGTCGTCAGAAATATTGGTTATCGCTTGGTGGTTCTCCATGATTAAAAAATTACGAGTCAGATTTATTCTGGTCGCAATGTTATCTTTTTTGATTGTTCTTCTTATGCTCGTATTAACCATTAACTGGATCATTTCTTATAGTTATCGAAAAGAAATTGATTCAAGGATAGATATTTTAATTGAAAACGATGGCATTTTCCCTGTTTTTGGTGACCCTGGAACAGAACCGATAAAAGTATCGTTTCTTCCATTCACACCAGAAACGAGATTCATGACAAGATATTTTGTTGTCTATTTAGATGATTCATATCAAATGACTGAGACATTAATGGATGCCATTTTTAGTGTGACAGAAGATCAGGCAATTAGTTATGCACAAGATGTCCTTTTGACCAATCAAACCATTGGTTGGTATGGTGATTACCGATATAAAGTTGTTCAACTTGACTCACAATATATGATTGTCTTTGTTGATGCATTTATCTATCAAACTACAATAGATACTTATCAGATCATATCTTTTAGTTTATTAGCTATCATTTTGATTTTTGTATCGATACCCATCATCATATTTTCCAAAAAAGTCGTTCTGCCAATTGCTAAGAATCACGAGAGACAAAAAGTTTTTATTACCAATGCAAGCCATGAACTTAAAACTCCATTAACAATCATTCAGGCGAATACAGAAATCATGATTAAAATGAATGGAGATAATGAATGGTTAAAAAGCATTATGCGTCAAAGCAAGACACTGACAAATCTTGTCAACAAGATGATTGAAATATCTAAACTAGAAGAGCCACTCTATTCATTTCCAATGCAGACAATCAATTTATCAAGTCTTATACAAAAAATAGTCACAGGATATGAAATGTTCATTCATCAGCAAGTGAAAACACTTAAGTACAATATTGAAGCTGATATCATGTGCTTAGGAAATCAAGAATTATTGTCAGAAGTTGTTGAATTACTTATTGATAATGCAATGAAGTATTGCAGTGAAAAAGGTGAAATTGTAGTCAGTTTATATAAATATAAAAAAATAATTTTTGAAATTACTAATCCTTTCGATCATAGCAATGATATTGATCTGGAACAACTGTTCGATCGATTTTATAGACAAGATCCATCGAGACAAGTATCTGGAAGTTATGGTTTAGGGTTATCGATTGCAAGACAAATTCTACAGCATCATAGAGCAAGCATCAAAGCATTCCTCAAGGAACCTAATCTAATTACTTTTGTTATTGAAATCTAACATCTCAAAAAGGTGTTTTTTTCTTAATATATTAAAAATACCATAATTCGTTTGAACAATCACTTTTTAAGGTTCATTTAAGTTTTGTTTTCTATAATGAATTGAAATACAAATAAAAGGAGATTGATTATGGCCAAACTTTTAAGATTAGCTAACATTGAAAAAAGCTATTATATTACCAGAACAACAAAACAGGATGTATTAAAAGGGATCAATGCCGAACTTGATAAAGGAGAGATGGTCGCTTTAGTTGGTGAATCAGGATGTGGAAAATCGACTTTAATCAACATACTCGGTGGACTTGATAGTGAATACACAGGGAGTGTCGTTATCAAAGGAAAGTATATTCGAGATTTTACTGAAACGGAAATGGATGATTACCGAAAAAAAAGAGTTGGTTTGATTTTCCAAAATTATAATCTTATCAGCCACATGACCATCTTAGAAAACGTAGAAATCGCAATGCAAATGAGTGATATTGATCCTAAAATACGTAAGGAAAGAGCGATGGATTTATTAAAAATGGCAGGATTAGATCAATATGCTAAAAAATTACCCTCGCAACTATCAGGAGGTCAACAACAAAGAGTTGCAATTGCAAGAGCTCTTGCCAATAACCCTTCGATTATTCTAGCCGATGAACCTACAGGTGCCCTTGATAAAGAATCTGCAGAAATCATCATGAGTATCTTAAAAAAAATAGTTGAATCAGGTAAACTCGTTATTTTGGTAACACATAGCCATCTTGTTGCAGATCAGTGTAGTAGAATCATTGAAATAGATGATGGAAAGATTATTTCTGATCAAGTAAACTATATGATAACGATCAAAGGTGAATATGAAAAAGTCATTATGCCTAAACCAATTAAGACAAAAGACATTGCAAAGTTGTCTTATCGAAACATCAAACAAAAACTAAGCCGCAATTTGTTTGTTTCTGTGGGCATGTCGATTGGTATAGCAGCAATCGTCTTGATTCTTGCTTTAGGATTAGGACTTAGATTGTATATTAAAGAAGTTTATGAAGATAATCTTACTTCAAAACTGATTACCGTTTCTAAAGCAAATTACGATTTAATATATGATTTAGAAATAGAACGTATCTTAGATCTTGATGGTGTCGAAAGCATCATATATTCGAGTATGATAGAAACTGCAAGTTTTACTTATATAGATACCGAAAAAAGCATTTCTTATTTATCAGAATTTGATAATGATCTGTATCCAAATTTGCTTTATGGTAATTATCCAGTGCAATCAGGAAGTGTTATGATTAACTTGAAATTTGCAAGTATGATTTCAGAAGAGAGCGTTATTGCAGCTGTTGGGCAAAATATTTTGATTTCCTATTATGGTACAACTTCTTCATATGTGATTAGTGGTATCTATGATGATTTATCAGAAAATAGTACTTCAACAAATGCTTATGTAGCAAGCGGGGATATATATAATCGATTTGGTGAGGATTTAATAACAAATCTAATTTATGTGATGCTAGATGATGTAACTTATATCAATACAGTAATCGATGATATGAATAGTTTAAGACTTCACACATATCAAGAAAACAATTCTGCCCAAGAATTAATATCATACATTGATTTAGGAACAAAAGTGTTATCTGGTGTTGGTTTCATTTCTATGATTGTTGCTGCTATCATGATTTTTGTCGTTTTATATATCAGTGTGACTGAACGAACTAAAGAGATTGGTATTTTACGAGCAATAGGGGCACAAAAAAAAGACATTCGAAAAATGTTTATTTTTGAAGCAACCATTCTGGGCGTAGCGGGTGGTGTGATTGGGGTTATTTTTACTTTAGTGGTCACAATCGTGACCAATACTATTACTAATATTTCACTAGATGCAATCTTAATCAGCTATCATTTACCTTATTATGCTTTAGGCATCATGCTTAGTGTCATTGTAAGCATCCTCGCAGGGATTGCACCATCAATGAAAGCATCAGAACTAGATCCTGTTGATGCACTTCGTTATGAATAGGGGATCTATTTATGAGTAGAAAACTATCAAAAAAACAAAGAAGTGCTATCAAAATCAAAAATCAGAAAAAAAAGCAAAAGATTCTAGAAAAACTTGATATCAAAGGCATCAAGCATAAAAGACATAAATTTATCATTAATATTAAAGTTTTATATAAACTTAAATTTATAGCTATTTTTTTGATTGTTATCAGTTATTTTTTCTTCTCAACCTTTTTAGCTTATATCATGATTTTTTATGTGGCTTTATTTTATATTGCTATTGGATGTGAACATCAACTCAATAAAAGTGTAATTAAAAGCAATCAAATCAAAATACCAAAATATGATAGTGCAATTGCGTTACTCCTTGTTTTAATTGCCACAGTAGGTGCAATCTTCGGTGTATCACAAGGGCGTTTTGGAAGATTCAGTAATACATTTTGGAGCAAATTAGTCAGTAACATCCAGAATTTCGGAACACTACTCACAGGTCAAAGAAATTTGTTTGGAAAATCTAAGATCTTTGGATTTGGTGTGGGTCAAAGACCTGATGGATTTATTCCTGATTCAGATTCATTTAACCAAATGATTGGAGAAGCACCACCTATGGGTGGTAGACCAGATTTTGAGATTAGTTTGGATAATATACCCATAGAATTCATGTTTTCGCAAATTTTATCTACCGTCAATACGTTTCTGATTTTCTCAGTTGTTGGTATCGGTATCCTATCGCTGCTTATAACTCATAACAAATTAAAAAAATTCAATCATAATCTAGGAGAAATATTAATAGATGGTGAGATTACCATGCTATCTAGCGAAGAACTGGAAAGAATTATTTCTTATGGAGAAATAGAATAAACGAAGAGTTAAAAAAATCCTTTGAACTTAGATTTTATATAATGTCAAGGATTTTTTTCTATATTAATTTTGAAATATTTCAAATAAATCCACTGTTTCTTGTGAATAGGTAATCATGACCACATATCCACTGACATATGAGAGTCTTCCAGAAACCTGCTCATCATATAAGGCTTGTATATAGATTGCTGCTAGATCCTTGTTCTCAAAGACGATGAGTTGCACCCATCTTTCATTTTCATTGATATAGCCTATATATAATGCTGAGATTGTTGCATTGATCGAGTAACCATCTAATAAGATATGTGCCATAAAACTGTCTATGGCTTCACTGTCTTGTGATTCTATGACGTATCCTGCATCTTCTAGTGTTTGAATCATGCTTTTTGCTGTATCTTCACCTGATTCAGTGCATGACATTAAATAAAAAGATAAGCATAAGGTAAGTAAAATAGTTAAAATGGATTTTCTCATGAAAGACTCCTTAGATATTGATGATTTGTCTTAATTAGATTGTAGCATCTAAAGATTAGTTATGCAATTAAACATAGCCATATCATCATTTTCATTACTTTTCAAAGTGACTTATATTGTGTAAATCTAAGTTAATTTATAAAAATACCAATAAAAACGGCTTAAGTTTTGTAAGTTAAGTGTAAGAAATATTCGAAAGGAGATTTAAAATAATGAAAAAATTAATGACATTTGGATTCATGTTGGTCGTGCTCCTTAGCATGGCAGCTTGCACAAGTGATGAAGCTACAGATTACACTTATTTATTCTTAGAGATCAATCCAACAATGGAAATGATTATCAACCAGGATGGCAATGTAGTAAGTTACAATTTGCGTAATGAGGCAGCAGAAATAGTTGCTGCAGGTCTAGAATTAGAAGGTATGAATTATGAAGAAGCATTGCATCTTTATTTAAATGCAGCAGTTCAAACCGGATATATCGATGTTGAAAGAAATGATAATGCGTTAGCAATTCAAGCATGTAATGAAAATGAAGATGATGCAGATCAATTCCAAGTTCAAGTACAAAGTATGCTACAAACTTATATGGCAGAAAATAAGTTAGGTGCAGTTGTTCTTAATCAGGGTGAAGTCAATGAAGCTGTATTAGCTCTTGTTGATGAATATGATATTACATTTGGAAATGCGAAGTTAATTGATGCATATTTATCGATTGATGAAACAAACACAATTGAAGATGCATTAGCAATGACAAATGCAGAATTGATTGATGCTTTAGTCGGTTTACAAGAATCAAAGATGCTCACATTTAGAAACCAAAGACAGGTTGGCGCACAAGCAATTAAAGATGAATTAGCTGATGCTTTACAAAGTAAAGTTCAAGCACATCTTGATGCTGTAGCCGCTGGCACAGCAGAACAACCTGACACAACAGGTGTTGAAGCAGCTTATTTAAATGATTATGAAGGCTTAAAAGAAGCATTTGTAATTCGCAATGAAGAAAGAGTTGAATATGCATATGCTGTTATGAATGGTGAAGTCGCTCAATATTTAGTTGGAACTTACCAATTTGAAAATTCAGATGAAACATTACCTTATGCTATTACATATCATAATTATGAATTATTAGGTGATGGTACGTACACTGAAAGTTATAGCTGGACAATAACTGGTCAAATACAAGTTCAAACAGGTGAAAACACTGGTACTTGGGTAGTTGTTGATGGTGCATTGGTTTTAACGAATCAGGCACAAGAAACCATTGAATTTCAACTTTTGGGTAACCGTATTGTCTTTGAAAATCAAGATGGTATAGAAATCACATTTAGAAGACAAATTAGTACAGACTAAAAAAAATGATATTAAAGGTAAAGAAAGTGTGACGAACTCACACTTTTTTTTACCTTTTTTTCGCATTGGCTTGTTCCTTTTTGTGGTATATTATATATATAATAGTTATGAATGCATAATTGTCAATTGAGGATAAGTATGAAAAGTTTGATTGTGATCTATTCAAAGACAGGCAATACACTGAGTGTTGCTCAAAAAATTAAAAAAGTCACAGATTTTGATTTAGAGGAAGTCAAAGCTCAATCTGATGACCCAAATATCGCTAAACCTGAATTGATTTATAAACCTAATGTGAAACCATATAACCATCTGGTCTTTGCATCACCTGTTCATGGTTTTAGTTTGAGTCGAATTATGCATGCATATTTAAAACAATTACCTGATCTCACAGGCAAAACTGTTGATTTATTCATTACGCATTATTTTCCTTATGCATGGTTGGGTGGCAACCACACGTTAAAACAAATGAAATCACTGGTTGAAGATAAAGGTGGTAGAGTGATGTCTATGACTTCCATCAATTGGAAAACAAAGAAGAGAAAAGATGTCATCATGAAGATGATAGAAAATTATAAAGCAGAAGCAAAGATATAAAATTGAATTTAACAAGGTGATGTCTTCTTTCATCAATCGCTTTTGTTAGATGATGAAAGTCAATCTTTAGCATAATAAGTTATTTTATGTTCATTCAAAAAGTAATTATGCTAGAACTACTTTTATATTTGAGCAAGATGTGATAAAATACCTTTTGTCAATAGAATGCAAACTCTTAAATATTTATTAAAAATATGTTATGATATATCTAATGATATAGTAGTATAAAACAAAGGGATCATGGGGATTAAGATGAAAAACACTAAAACAAACCGCGTTATTCAAATCTTAATGTATATGTTGATCGATGCAGTAGCCATCGCTTTAACTTACTTAATGGCTATTTTTATGTTCAATGTTCTTGAGATATCTATCGATTACAGTTTGTTAGTCATCTCTTTACCTCTTGTTGTTTTATTTAAACTCATTGTCTTTTATATTACTGGATTATATCGAATGTTGGTCAATCATGTAGGATTCGAAGATGTGATCAAGATTGCAGTCATTTCTATTTTATCGAATATAATCATTGTAATCTTCATTGCTCTATCTGGAATCATCTTCATGTATAAATCAGCATTTTTATTTATCACACCATTTGAAATTACTTTATTAGCATTACCCAGAATGGCAAATAGAATCATTACTTATGTTAAGACCAATATGGATTGGAGTAAGGCACTAGGCAGAAGAACACTGATTGTTGGTGCTGGATCTGCTGGTGAGCTTGTTGTTAAAGAAATTTATAAGAATAAGGATTTAAATAATATTCCAGTCGCATTCTTAGATGATGATGACAAAAAGATTGGTAGTAGACTTTCTGGTATTAAGATTGTTGGTCCTATTAGTGAAATCAATCATTTTATCGATGAGTTAAAGATTGAAGAAGTCATTATTGCTATTGCTGAATATTCAGTTAAAGATTTACAAGTCTTAATTAGCAAAGTGAGTGAAAAGAGCATTCGCATCAAAAAATTGATGAGCATGGCAAATGTTGAAGATCAGAAGAACCTGAAAATTATCGATGTTAAAATCGAAGATTTATTAAATAGAGAAGTCATTCATTTAGAAGATGAAAGTATCAAAGATTTCATTAAGGGTCAAGTTATCTTGGTCACTGGTGGTGGTGGATCGATTGGTAGTGAGTTATGCAGACAAATTGCAGAACTAGAACCAAAACAACTCATTATCTTTGATATTTATGAAAATAATGCTTATGATATTCAAATGGAACTTTTAAGAAAGTTCACTAAATCCAATCGAACGCTCGATTTGAAAGTTTTAATTGGTAGTGTTTATAATAAGCAAAGATTGGAACATGTGTTTAAAACTTATCAACCTGATTTGGTCTTCCATGCTGCAGCATATAAGCATGTACCACTGATGGAAGATAGTGCAGTAGAAGCTGTGAGAACCAATGTGATTGGAACACATAATGCTTCATGTCTAGCGAGTAAATATGGTGTTAAGAAGTTTGTTTTAGTCAGTAGTGATAAAGCCGTGAGGTCTACAAACGTCATGGGAGCAACCAAACGCTATGCTGAGCTCATTATTCAAGAAAAGCAGTTGCATACTGAGGGCACTAAATTCAGTGCTGTTAGATTCGGTAATGTCTTAGGCTCTAATGGTAGTGTGATTCCATTATTTAAGAAGCAAATTGCTGATGGTGGTCCTGTTACCGTAACGCATGAAGATATCACAAGATATTTCATGACCATACCAGAAGCAGTTGGTTTAATCTTACAATGTGGTGTTTATGCACAAGGTGGCGAAGTCTTTATTCTTGATATGGGTGAACCTGTAAGAATTAAAGAACTCGCTGAAAAGATGATCAAACTTGCTGGATATAAACCCTATGAAGAAATTCAAATTGAAATTACCGGTCTTAGACCTGGTGAAAAGTTATTTGAAGAACTATTAGTCGATCACTCACATGGGCAACAAAATAGAACACCCAATGAGAAGATTTATATTGAAAAACCAAGAGATGTAGAAGAAAAAGAATTAGAATTGAGCAGCATCACTGAAACATTAGAAAACTTTAGCAATGAAGAGATTAAAGCTTTTGTAGGAAAGATCATACCCACCTATAAGAGAAACGGTGATGTTTAAATATTGTTACTTATGTTCACTTTTATAGAACATGATGTAAATCATATAAAAGACCTTGTGAATCCCCCCCTCACAAGGTCTTTTACTTTAAGAAAGCTAGAATAAATACAGGACATAAAGCACATAAGGTTTCTAATCATTAGTGTCAAATTAAAATACTACTGAAGTGGTTGCTTATGATACGACAATGGAGATGAAATAAATTGTAAGAAAACTATTCTCTCTACCTGAATACACATCAATCCGATACGATGGACTCCTCGGCATTTGTTGATGCAGTTGTTCTTTCTTTTGTCCTTTTTTAGCCATAAAAAACACCTCCATACTCATATTCTAGTAAGAAAGTGTCATTTATAATTAAATTGTTTTACTGTGCTCAAAAACCCATTAAAGATATAAACCTTTTTTATTTATTGTCTACTTAATAGGGTTCACTCTATTAACACAGACTTTTTTACTTTAACGTAGTTTCTCTAATGATCAACTCAGTTTCAATATGAGTTAACCATGCAAAATCGGTTTTTCCATCATTAATCAAATCTAATAATATCTCTGCAGCAGTTTCACCAAGCATTTTCCTATTTTGTCGTATTGTTGTTAAAGCTGGAGTTGCTCTTTCAGCGTAGGGGACATCATCAAATCCAATGACTTGTATATGATCAGGCACTTTGATATTCTTATCAAATAAAGCTCTCAATACACCAAATGCGATATCATCTGAGCTTACCACAATTACCTGTGGCATTTCATCAGTTTTATTTATCAGCTTATTGAGTGCATTATAGCCACTCTTAAATTCATAATTATCTAAAACTTCAATATAATTATCCTCAACCTTCATTTTTAACTTTTTCGAATATTCGATGAAACTTTTTGTTCTTTCTTTAAAAGAGTTTGAGCTCATTGGTCCAGAAATAAGAGCTACTTTTTCTTTCTTTAGATCATTATGAATATAATCGAGAATTAATTGAATGCCCTGTGCATTATCACTGACCACTGAATGAACATTTGGAAATCCAATTTCTGTTGTAACACAAGGAATGTTTGAATTAACGAGTTCCAGTATACCTGGATCATCAAAACTTCCAGCAACTATATATACACCATCGATATTTCTGCTTCTACACCAATCTAGGTAAGTAAATTTTTGATCACCGATTTGTCTAACAACAAAGCTGATTTCATAACCTCTAATTTCGACATATTTCTTAAAGTGTTGGATAACACTGGCGAAAAATGGATGTTCTAATCCGATATCGAGTGCTTCTGAAAATACAACACCTATAGAATAAGATCTTTTAAGTACAAGGTTTCTAGCGTTTGATATGGGAAAGTACCCGACTTCTTTAACATATTCAAGGACATTCTTTCTAGTTTCTGGGCTAACTGTGCCTTTTCCATTCATTATTTTCGAGATGGTTCCGATAGATAAATTGAATTTATCTGCAATATCAAAAATTGTTAATTTTTTCTTCATTATCATCAATCCCTTCTATAATGTTCAATATGTTGAAGTATTTAATAATTATATTACTGTAATATTATAGTACTTTTTGTGATTTAAGTCAAAACCTGCCAACACTTTAAAAACAAGTAATGAAGTAAAAAGCGTTATTGCAGCAACAATAACGCTTTTTCGTCTTTAGAGAAGATTATGAGGTTTCATTTACAGCAACATTCCCAAGTATGATTGTTCCGCTTGCCCCAACAGATTGACAGAACATGATGGCAAGGTTAAGCTTTGATACATTTGTTCCTATAGATGATATATCAAGTGTGAATACTTGTTCTAAACCAGTAGCTGTAATTGCAGCTTCTTTAGAGTATCCACCACCTTCAACTTTAAATAAATATACATGACCTTCTACACCAGTAAATGTAAATGAAACTGATTCTGAATTTTCTGTAAACATTTCATTCATGGGTAATTGAGCATTTGCATTCCACCAGTTTGAAGGTGTGTTGGAATAAGTAACATGTGATATTTCATCAACATCGACCACATTCATCCCCATACCTAACCAAATGGTTCCAAATGCATCAGTAAAATCTTCATAGAAAGTATAACTATTAATTGTAATCGTACCACTGACTCCTACAGATTCAACAAACATAAGCAAATTAAACATTGATAATCTTTGTTCCTCGGTTCTATTACGTGTATCAATGATTATTCTTTGTGTTTCACCAGTCGCTTCAATAGATGAAGCATTATATATTGAAGTGCTTATACCTTCAAATTTGAATTGATATCGATGACCTGCTGTACCAATAAATTCAATTGCGACTGCTTGATATGTAGAAGTGGCATCAAATATATATGTCCTTGCATTTACAATTGACCAGGATTCTGGAATGTTTGAATAAGAGATCACACTATTATCAGTGTTATTTGTCACAGTCATTCCATAACCTTCCCAATAATTACCTTCAGGAATATCAAATAGTGCTAATGAAAGATTCCTAATTTCAATTTCACATGGTCCTAAAGTACCATAGGTATTTCTACCAAGTTGCATTGTTATTTTTTGATATCCTCCAGCTTGAATTGCTACTTTTTTATAAATTGTATTTGTTCCAGCTTGAATTTCAATACCTTCATTCATTACAGTAATATGACCAGCAACATCAGAAACGATATCAAAGGATAGTTCGTATAATCCCCAAGTATCAACAACTAAACTCTTAAAGAATAATTGTGTAGAATACCATGGGACATCTGTACCAAGTGCTTGATCAGATGTAAATCTAAAATTGTTTCTATCGATGACTTCAGATGTTACATTCACAGCACTATCATGCCATAAGAATACAATAGATGGATCATCGATTAAACCTTCTTCGCCAAATGTGATTTGTTCGATACTGAATCCATCGGAATTGACTAATACATCTTTCACAACATATTCAAATTCATAGTTTGACGTATTACCAGATGCATCAGTAGCAATAAATGTAACATGATAAATACCTGCTGTAGTTACTTTACCTTCAGAAACAGGAATGATATCTGAATTTGCTTCGTCAACTACAAGAGTTGCTCCAGTAGAACCTCGAAAGTCACTTAATTTTACAGTTGATAATAAATTGAAATCATCTCCTACAAAATAAGTCTTTGTTGAATTCAACATGATAACAGGTGGAATTGTGTCTAATACGATATCCTGTGTCATCACAAATGATAAGTTTGAAATTGAAACCTCAGATGGTCCAATATTTTGTTCAGGTGACATCAAACTTCTATGAACACCAAGAACGATGGTCACATCCTTATAGTTATAATTAAAGATATTGCCTTCAATAGCTATGTGTGTTGAACCAATTTCAACCTTAAATGGTAGTCCGTTGACTTGAATGTATCCTTCAACATTTGAAGTGAAATCAAAGGACAATGTGAATTTTTTTGCTCCTTCTCCAGAAAACCCTTCTTGTCTGACAGTTCTGATAAACACTTGAGTTGCTGTCCAGGGATCATTTAATTGACTTTGAGCAGTAACAATGGTTAGAGTACCCTCGGCATATTCATAAGTGGATTCAGGATTAACTGCGTATACATAGCCATTATGCGTGTTACCTTCAGTAATATCACTTGCGGTTCCAGAAAGAAAATCAATTAAGTTGAATCCATTGGTTACTGGATAGGCATCTTTTACTTCAAAGTCCCATGCTAAAGTCCCTTTATTACCAGATGAATCAATTGCATAGAATAAAATATGATAAAAACCTGATACAGTTAATCTTGATTCATCATTAATAGCAGGTATGTTTGAGAGTGCTTCATCAATGAATAATTCTAGTGATTCGCCTCGTTCGTCTATGACAGCTATATATTTGGTTGTAAGATTTAAGAAGTAGTCATTGAGATAGAAATATTCCTTATCTTCTTTAAAGACTAACACAGGTGCAGTTGTGTCCACTTCTAATTCATTAACCTCTTCAATTACAAAGTTGTCTAAATAAACATTAGTTGCAACGCTAGTTCTATTTTCAATTGTCCCAAATTCAAATAATAAGGATAAATTAGATAAATCAGCTCCTGATAATGTGCTAGTAGGTTGAAATCTCCATGTGTATGTTTGACTTTCTGTCGTCAAATCAAAGTATCTTGTTTGAGCAAATGCTGCATGATACCATGGACTTGCTGTGAGTAGTTCACCAACTTGAACATGCATAGCTCTTTCAGCATCAGCATAGGCATCAAATGAAATTTGATAGATTTTGCTTGAATCTAGTTCTAATCCACTATATTCAATTCTTGGTGATGCAGAGCCCCATGAGACAGCTGTGATATCTAACTTCAGTAGATGATTTCCACTCATTTCAACGATAGAAGTGCTTGAATTTGCACCTTCAAAATCACTTTTTACAAATGGTAACATAGTACCTGATTCAAAATCACCATTTGTGATACTTACAGGAACTCTATTGTCTTCAACGATAAAGGTTGCAGTATCTTGATAGTTTAGATCACTGATTGTCAATTGGTAAGTTACAGTATAACTTCCTGCAGTAGTAACCTTGCCATCATCATCTACAGGAATTGAATGACTGACAGTGACTTGATTTGTTACATCCTCGTTGATTAAACCTGTTGCACTTACACCTTCCATTAATGTAAGCTCATCACCAACATATAAATTGATTGATTTATGCAATACAGTAATTAACGGTGTATAGTTATTTACAGTTACAGATAATGTTTTTGTATAGGATTTTCCTTCAATTGTCAAAGTGAAAGTAACCAAATATGTACCTGTAGATGTTAACTTACCGTTTGAGTCGAGTGGAATTTCATGACTGATAATCACTAAGTCAATAACATCCTCCCCCTTCAAACCTTTAGCTGTTACACCATCCATCAAATCAAGAGTATCTCCAGTTTTTAAAGTTATTGATTCGTGATCAATATTTATTTCCGGTATTTCTTGATTATCAGTGCATCCAACAAAGAAAAAAACAAACAATAATACAAATAAAAATCCAAATAATTTTTTCACAATAAATCCTCCTTTATGCGAATTTCTAGTTATTTTGTGAAAGGAAAACGTTTTCCTTGTTCATACAAAATCATTCTACCAAAAAATAAATCAGTTGTAAAGGTCTCTACTGCATTTTCATATAAATATTTTTTGTAACTCAATTGGGCTGACGTGAAAAAGTAGTATAGGTTATATATTGCTCGAAAATCATCAGGATCTAATTTCTGAAATATATGATTCCATATCTTTGTTACTGCAAGATTTGAAGTCATTTAAATTAACATTATGGACTGCTATGAAAAATTTGACACATAATTACCACCTATATAATGTATTATAAATTAATCATACAAATGAGTTGAATAAATGATTGCATGAATTTGAAGAAAAAGACGAACAATAGAAGCAAATTCTATCATTTTTTTTGGTTTTTACTGAAATGTCCAAAAATTGATTTTTTCAACAATGTAATTCTTGAAGATTGATTAAAAGTATTACGCCTTAAATATGCTACTATATTCATTTCTATGATTTAAAATACAACTCGTTAAAACTTTCTTATTATTCGCATTCAAATTTGACAAATAATGTTATATATGTTATATTTGTTATATAAGGTGGTGTTGCTATGAGTTTCTCAGAAATTATTACGAGCATTAGAGAAAATTATAAACTAACTCAACAAGAAATGGCCAGTGACTTAAATGTTTCATTTGCAACAATAAATAGATGGGAACAAGGTCACAATAAACCATCCCAAAAGAGACAAACTGAAATTCTAGATTTTTATAAGAGTAAAGGTTTTTTTGTTGATAAGAATAAAGGTAAATCAATTATGTTTGGATTGACATTGATTACTGCACGAATGATTGAGGAGTGGTGTTTAAAAGATAAAAGAAAGTTTGAATCATTCATCCCAGAATTGATTGAAAAACTGTTAATTGAATCCACTGATGGTAAAATAGCAGGATTAAGGATACCCACAGGAGACAACGTATGGATACCTGGTGTTGATGGAAAATTCACAAATGTTAACAACCAAATTGAGACACCTTTTGTTCCGAGTGGTGATGTAATTATTGAGATAGGTACAACAAGTCGTACCCTCAAGAAAATTACTGAGGATTTTAAAAAAAGAGATGACACTTATTCTTATGAACAAAAGAAAGACACAACATTCATTCTAATATCATCAAAAATTTGGGCATATAAAGAGCAGAAAAGTAACTTTGAAAAAAGAATTAATACTTCGTGGAAAAGAGTTATTGTGTATGATGCACTAGATTTGGAAAAGTGGTTAAGTCAATGTTTAGAGACTAGTGTCTATGCTCTTGAACAAATGGAAAATATGAAAATTGATCTAAAAACAGTAGATTCAATGTGGAATACCATTAGCGATAGAACTACCCCAAAGACTAAAGAATCATTATTTCTTGCAGGACGGGATGATGAAAAAGAACTGATTTTAAAATATATAGAAGCTGACACAAAAAAACGAATTGATATTCGTGCATCATCTAGAGATGAAGCTTTAGGGTTTGTCATATCATCGTTGATTATTAGAAGTAATCCTAATAATGCAATAATAGTAGTTAATGAAATTGTAAGTTTTAAATTTTTATCAAAATTAGTAGACAACAATGTACTTATAGTAAATTTCGATGTTGAACAAATTGATTTATCACCAAAAAATAGATATATATTTCTTTATGGAAATAGCAGTAGTGATAATCGCACTTATGATATTAAGCTAGCAGAAAGACCATTTTCAATTATTAGTAAATGTTTGAGTGATGATCTGGGTTTGGATAGTGGTCGAATTAGTTCGATTTCAAGCAAATGCGGTAATAATACCATGTGCATAATTAGAGCTCTTGCTAGTGAACAATTTCTTGCTGAGCCTAGTTGGAGAAAAACCAATAATCTAGTAGATTTAATTCCAATGCTTATTTTAGGAAGAATAGAAACATATAATCTAAAAGATATGGAATTAATAAAATTTATCACAAGTATTGATTCTAATGAATATTTAAAAAAGATAGCTAACTGGAAAGCCATAGATGAATCACCATTAATGTTTATTGGTAGTAGTATTAAAGTTAACTCAAGCATAGAATTGTGGAATGAACTTCATAATTTTATCGACTCTAGATTAATTGAAATAGTATGTGAGTGTTTGATAAAAATGTTTACTGAAGATTTAAATGTTACGAAAGAGAGCAAATACTCTTTTTTTAAAAGTAACGAAGTGTTTTCGGATTATTCATATAGCGGTTTGATTAGCTTTTTAACCATTAATGCGATAAATTCAGAAACTTCTAATTACACAATTAATGGTGCAGTTAAGAAAATACTCGAATTGTCCAAAGACCAAAGAAATATTAAGTTTGTATGCAAATATTACTTGCAATTAGCTGAATGTTCACCTCAAGTTTATTTAGACTTTATCTCTTCATTTATAAAAAACAATGAAGATATACTGTTGAGTTTGTATAAGAAAGATAACGGCATTAATAGTTATTTTGGAGTAAACGATTATGTGTATATACTTCATAGTCTAACAGCATTAACACTACTGGATCGATTTAAAATACAGGCAATAAATATATTATTGGAGATATATTTAATAGATGTAAAACACGATTTATCAAAATCACCTGAAGATACTTTAGTCAATATTTTAAGTGTTTTAAATACTAACAATGCTCTATCAATTAATGAAAAACAGGATTTTTTAATTGCTCAATGTATAAAAAATGATAGTTTTGTTTATAAGCTTATAACAAAAGTTATTTTTTCGAATTCGATATTAATAAGTGATGGATATTTGAAATGGCGTATACCTCAAACGAGTGACCAAGAGTTAACCAATCACGAGATTTTTATATTTATTAATGAGGTACTTATAACTGTTGTTGATAATCTAGGAATAGCAGATATTGGTATAATTAAAGAGATTATTGACAATTTTCACTTCTTAAACTCAAAAATCAATCAATCAATTGAGAATTATTGTATAAATGTTTTGACTTCAGAGGATGTAAAATTTCAAATTTATGAATATCTGTATCGCAAGATTAACCAGATTAATAGATTTAAAGAAAAAGATGAGTATGCAAATATTATTAACTTCCTTTCTAGTTTAGTGAAGCAAATGAAACCAACAGATCTATTTTTTTCAAACCTGATTTATTTCAAAACATTTAGTCAGTTTGATGATGATTATCATTATTTATCAGAAAAAAAGCAGATAGATAAATTAGAGTTTTTAAAGCAAACCTACGCTAAATTCAATGAAAAATACACAAGTGAAAATATCATTGAAATGCTCGCCCCTCATCTCATGGATGATTGCTCATCTGGGTTAATGTTGGCTAATATTTTGGGTGAAAATGAGATTCAATTGTGGTCTAGTTACTTAGCTATAAATAACAAAATGAATCTGTTGTCATGCTTGATATCTTATACACATAATAGATGTGATTCGACAGATTTCATTAACTCTTTAGAAAACAAAAAAAAGACTGATCTAGTAGAAAAATTCAGTCTTAATGGTATTGCAAATTTTGATACAACTGTTCTTACTGATGAAAATCTACTAAAAGTATATTGGGAAAACAGACATTTAACAACAAAAAGTGATGCAAATGAAAAATATCAAATAAAGAAATACAACCCAATTGCTTATTTGCATTACATCAATTATCAACTCAAATTTAACGAATGGAACGTTGATGAAATATTAGATATCTTAATAAATATGACCGAAGATGAATTGCTAAAACATAGAGATTCATTTCACTCACTGGAAAAAATAATTTCTAAAATTGATGATAATTTATATAATGAGAAAGTAGTTGTTGTAGCATTTAAATTTCTTAATATGAATCATCATCGAAAATTATTAAAAGCAATAAGAAAGTATTTTTTTGATAACCCTTTGGACTTATTAAATCTTATGGATGTGAAATATGAGTTGTGGTACACAGTCAAAATGCAATATTATCTTCCAGATGACTATTATAGTGACAATGAAAAGTTGGTTCATTTTGCAGATGCATTTATAAACTGTCCTCAACAGAATAGAATGGACAATATTATTGCAATGCAAACATTGGGAGAGATATTCGCTCGAACATCAAGGAAAAATGGTGATATTTTTATACCGATTAGTCTAAGAAAAATAATTGAACATACAAAAAACGAAGAATTAAGAAAAGGATATTTAATAGGCTATACAAATACATTTGAAGCAAGATTTGTCGATGATGGAACAAACGAACGGGAGATATCTAAACAGTTTGAAGAAAAGGCAAAAGAGATTGAACTACACTATCCAGAGACAGCTAGGATATTTAGAATGATTGCTAATGATCACAAAAGTGAATCAGAACGAATCAAGAAAGACCATTTGATTGGTTACTAAAGGATAAATAGACTAAAACCAGTAAAATAAATCATGAAATCATCGATATATAGATAAGTTTGAACGAATTTTCAGGCCAATTTACATAGGAATACATGGTCTATAAATATCAGAATATTTAAGATGATGAATAATTTAACATAGTGATCAAAAAACAAAAATATTCCAATAAGATTAGTATGGTTTTTGAACACTTGGTTATTAAGAACTGGTAATATAAAAGTAGACACCGCCACCTCTAAATTAGAACTGTCGATGATTTGGCATGTGAATACAGTGAGTTGACATCTATTACACATGAAAATGAACAATTGACACAGATAGGACGAAATCCTATCTTTTTTTATTATTTAGAACTGTTTTGTCTGTTTAGTGCTTTATTTTACATAATAGATTATTGAATTCACAGCACCATGAAGCATATATGAGGTTTTCAAAAAAACAAGATTTCATAAAAGTTATGTTAACTCACTACATACTCATTACAAGTTATTTCCGATAAACGAATGAGTTCACGAGAA
This sequence comes from Bacillota bacterium, assembly GCA_018817915.1. Lineage (GTDB taxonomy): Bacteria > Bacillota_I > Bacilli_A > Acholeplasmatales > Acholeplasmataceae > Peloplasma. The sequence continues at coordinate 39,636 of JAHISX010000012.1, read as the reverse complement.
TGAAGGATTTAACTTGATAATTATCGTCTTTTGAATGATATATATACATACCTAAGATATATACAAAGGAAGGTGATTTAAGCATGAGAAACGAGATAAGCATAAGAGAATGGGTTGAACGATTCTGTGACGGCAAATACGAATCTAGGGATGTACAAACCCAGATTGAAGCTGGATGGTATGATTGGTTTTGTAGGGATAGCAATTTAGCAAATAAGACGAAAAGAATGGGTAACATTATTGAACAGATCAAACCAGGTGGCAAAATTAATCTTGAGAAGAGTTATATATGGTTTAGGAACAACTGTCCTCTTGATGATGCGCTCTATGATGATTTTAGATTTGCTGATATCGAAACAGATGCAACACTGTTCGTTGTTCAAATAAGTAATGCATACAATAGAAATAGTTATACTGTATTTGAACAATCCAATAATTTCTTAACTCCAGTATTCGAGTCATACTCTATAAAAGAAATGATTAAGTGGTTTAATTAGATATTGATTTCGTTTGTGTAGAAGTATAAAAATGCACTTCAGAAATAAGAATAAGGTTAAAATTGGGGATTGATTACAGAAAAAAACAGATATTCAACCGTTTTTTATATTTTATACTTGACATGAAGTGTAATCGCATATATAATTTAGGTATATGAAGGAGGTGCACTATGGAAATTGATTTTCGATCAAAAAAACTCGAGAAGATACTATCAGATGATAGATTAATGAAGAAACACTTTTCAAGCATTTATTCTGGACTCAAAAATAGAATGACTGAACTACAAGCAGTTAGAAACTTATCGTTGATTTCTCATAATCCACCTCCGAGAAAACATAAACTCAGTGGAAATTATGAGGGATATTGGTCAGTGGATGTATCAAAGAATTATAGATTGTTATTTACAGTATCCGACAAGGATATTATAAACGAAAATCAAATAAATAAAATAATAATAGAAGAAATAACGGACACGCATTAAAGGAGGGTATTATAATGGGTTTTAATTTTGTTGTTTCACCAGGAACAATATTAAAAGAATATATGGATGCTCGTAATATTACTCAAAAGGATTTGGCGAAAATTACTGAGAGCAGTGAGCGTCACATATCCAACTTGATCAACGGAAAGATCAAGTTAACTGAAGAATTCGCAATCAAGTTAGAGCAAGTCTTCGAAGACATTAAAGCTGAATTTTGGATGGACCTAGAGACAGCTTATCGATTACATCTATTAAGAAATGACGATAAAGAAATATTAAGATTAAGAACCATAGCAGAGGATTTTCAATTTAAGCACATATTTAAGGGAATGAAGATGTCACTTAAGGAACAAGCAATAAAAATGCTTGATATTCTAGGTGTTGAATCATTCGATGAAGTAGATAATATGCTTAAAGAGTTATCATTCAGTTTTATGGAGGATGGTGGAGATGAAAAAGCTATGCTATTATGGTTGAAGCTCTGTGAATCAGAAATAGAGATTCAAAATGATGTTGATAACATACCTCCATTCTTGATTGAAGAACTAGAAAGAAACTTAGAAGTATTTAGAGATTTAATGTATACTCAAGATTTCAATCTAGCTATTGATAATTTAAGAAGATTTTCAAATGAATTGGGTATGATTTTTGTATTTCATGAGTCTATACCTAATGCAAAGATAAGAGGTGCAGTGAGAATTATCAATGACAGACCGGTTATCTATGTCTCAGACCGCTATAAAAGGTTAGATACACTGTATTTCGCATTCATCCATGAGATAGGGCATATCATAAAAAGAACTGCTTCAAAAGACATATATGAAATACTTATTGAAGATGATGAGGAAAAACTAGTAAATAGATATGCAAGAGATTTTTTCATCGACAATACTGAGTATCGAGACTTCATTAAACAACATAGTGTTATCACAGCAGAAAACATTGTTGTATTATCAAAAAAGCACAAAATCATACCAGATGTTCTTATAGGATTCTTAGAACACGATAAAGTCATAAAACATGGTGAGTTCAACTATTTAAAAGGAAAGATATAGGAGGTGACAGACATGTACATACCAGTATTAAAGAATAGATTATTCGAAAATAAATTTTTAAGAGAGCAAAGTAGCTATTTCGACGAGAAAGTTATACCACTCATCGAAATATTGAATCAGAAAATTGGACGAACTCCAATGCAAATCGATGAATTACTTTCTATTTATGACAGCTACATCAATTCTTCTTATTTTGTGGATTTTTTCACATTTGAAGAGGGAGAATATTCAAAGCATGATCTTAATCAGGTTCCTTTTTATATTGCCCATAGAAATGATACTATTAATGACTATTTTGATTTACTGTCGTTAGTATGTGCTACTGAGCATGGAATCCCTGTAATTTCAATAAAAAAAGGAAGAGAATTCCTACTAAACAAGGCAACAATTAAATCACTTATCCAAATGTTACAAGCTCTGACCTCAAAAATAGCAGTACGAGTTCAATCATCATTACTGCAAAACTTCTTTATGGAAATAGATCCTTTGCTCAGAGAAGATGATTTACTTATCTATGATATCAATGAAGACTCGATTCAATCAAAATTTTTTGATAGAAAACAATTATCCAGAAGAAGTAGTTCATATAAGATGGTTTTGCTTCATTCACCACGTTCTAGCAAACTAAATAATGGAAGTTATCTAGATGGAGATTATACAGGTTTAATTGATAACAGCATTAAGGTTGACTATAAAAAGCTTGGCTTTGATGGTTTTGCAGACTATGCTGGACTCAAAAATGTGTTACCAACTAATGGTAGTAATGGCAAAGGTGCAGCATTGGGGTTATTTTATGACAGTTCTAATAATCAATTCTTTTCGATTATGAATCCCGATACTGATCAAGGTACAAGAGGTCATCTTTATGTTCTTCACCAAGCATTTAATGTTTACAAAACAAACCTTGACCCTAATAATAACTGTCCAGCCTTTGAGCATATGTATTTAAATTTATATAGCCAAGGTAAACCTGGTCAATGGGGACAATGGAAGTACATTACAGTGTTAAGATATGTCTCACAAGTGAAAAGCAGCCTATAATTAACTATAGACTGCTTCAACTGAGATATTGTTCTTAAAGAACCATTGATAATCTAATGGTTTGATTAGATTTCTATTTTCATAGAGATATAACCAACGTTCCTGATACTTTTCCTTCATTAAATCAATGAAAAATCTGTTAATTTGGTCCTTAGTGTGCGATTCAATAATTTTTTGAATCATTTTGTCTTTTGATAGTTCAGGAGTACAAAGAATACTTGTTAGTTGTTTTTTAGTAAGTTGCTCCAGTTGGAACAAAGAATCATATGATTGATTAGGAAGTGGTTCTCTATCAATATTGAAAGTAATTTTCCCTTTAACTTTTGTATATGTGATGATACCAATTGTTTCATCAGTAATTCTTTTAGCTTCATCAAACTTGCTCTCAGGAATAATTAGGTTTAGGTACTGATAAGCCCTCTTATAGTCAGCAATTTGACCTTCTAGTCTATAAAAAGTATCATATTCTGTTTTAATTTCAAAAACCATACTTTTACCATTTAGCATGCAGATATCTGCTCGACTAGAACCTGTATTAAGTTCAAATACTGTGACAGTGCTTGATTTTGTTTTCTTAAAACTGAATTTTTCAACAAATGCAGCCTTAATAACGGATTCATTTAGAAAATCTTTGAGAATTTCATTGTTATATTTATCACGGATATTTTTATTTAGATCAAAACTTGATTGACTAATCTGATTATAATGATTGATCAGCTGCATGTTTGTTTTTAGAGGAGAGTAGCAATTAAAAAGAAGTCTTAAATCTTCCAACTTTAGTGATTTCATATTCAATTTCCTCCTTCAAAATAGTATAGACTGATTTTATCATGCATTTTAGTCAAATGCAATACATCTTTTTTAGTTAACAAGAAAACTGCATTACAATTTTATACCATAATTTTTATGTGTTAATAAGATCCAAATTGGCTTCTTAATTCCCCATTAAAATTCTTTGTTATTAACATTATTGTCAGAAAGGAGAGAAAAAAATGAAAAAATCTATTGTATCAATTGAAACAATCGACAAACAAACAGTAAATTTTAAATTAAGACGTCTAAAGTCGATTTATATTAACAAAATAGTAATTCGTATTAGTTATTGGTCGTGGATAAAAACTGGACAGTTTGAAAACAAAAACTATGAGTTAACTCCAGAGAGTCTTAGATATTTAATTGATAAAATCAATGGTAGTAAGAAAAAGTTTAAATTAAGCACTCTTAGTTCTGAAGCATTTCTTAAATCATTTCCTACTAGCAAAGAGTATATGAAATATCTAAAAGAGATAGATAATCTACCAATTCTTGACTAAGGAATTTTTTGCATTAGATATGAATCATGCATTTATCGATGAAATAAACTAATTGCTAAGCATATGCTTACTTTAATCTTATGTTTGCACAAAATAGTCTGCAAACCATTCAATCAAAAGTTATCATAGTGGGTTTTGCCCTGGATAGTAAACCAATGGATTTTTGATGAAATGCTCAAAAGAGCAAAGTGTAAACTAATATAAACACAATATGCTAAGATTCTTCTCAAAATATCTTGTACTTTAGGTAAATTTATAGAAGAACTTTTCTGCTTAATAAAGATAATTAATGAACATTGCTGTTTTACTTTTTGAAAGAAATGTGATTTGCACAGTCACCAATCATATAGAACTGTCGATTACAATGTCGTTTCAATGAACGGTTTAACATCCTATACACTAAAATCTACAATTACCCTAATGACAGACTTAAATCTGTCATTTTTTTTCGTTTTATAGGCGAAATTACCATTTTCAAACTTTCAGACAACGCAGAATGATACATAACGCTTTATATGGCGATAATTTAATTTAGTAAATCTGAAAATAATGTAAATTTTTTCACACTAATTCTATAATTTTACTCTAATTTCACACTTGAGCATTATTTTATTAAATTACATGGATAAGTTATACTAGGACTCTATTTAAAAAGGATAAAATTCAATTCAATCAAATACTTTACAAAAGTAATATACAATGCTATAATTATTATATAAAATATATTGCATATAAAAGAAGGTGTTAATATGTATGTAAATGCACTTCTTAACTCGTTTCAAGAACGTGAGCCAATCTTGAAAGAGGAAATAAAGAAAGTTATTCGAATTGATAATGAAAACTCATTTAACCAAGCCTTATCAAATATGGTTCTTTTTGGTGTTTTAAAGAGATTCGAGAATGGAATTTATTATATTCAAAGCTCTAATAAAAAGTTTGAAGATTTAAAACCTTCTATTCATGATATTGTTTATAAGAAATATCTTAAAAATTACAATGGAATACGTTCAGGAGCATATTTGCTATATAAATATAAATTTACTTCTCAAGTTTCAGAATATTATGAAATATTGAGTAATAACGTATCTTCAAATACTAGATCGAAAAAGGAATATAAAGGGAAAGTAATTGTTTCATCGCCCAAATTTGAAATCAACAAGGATAATATACAATATTTGGAATTCATAGAAATCATTAAATATATTGATTTAAGCGATTATCAATTTAATGAAAGAGTTGAGAAACTATCTAGTTTATTTCTTGATTTGAAATTAGATAAAGATTTATTAGAGAAGTATAGTAGTTATTATAAAGGAAATCGCTTGTCTTATATTCGTAAACATGTGGAAGAGGTAATTCGTTATGGAAAAAGTATATGAGCTATATTTAGTACTTCGTGATTCCAAACCAAAAATATGGCGAACACTTCAAGTGAATCAAAAAATGTCAGTCGCAGAATTTGCTTATATCGCATTGGTCTTATTTGAAATGCAGGCAAGCCACTTATTTAAAGTTATTGTGCCTAAAGGTGCAATGTTGGTTGAAGAGTATCGTAAGAAACTTGGTACTGAATTTGATGAGCAATCATTTAAGAAAGAACATCCAGAAATACATACAATTAAATATAAATATGAATTGCTGGATATGATTGACTCACAGTTTATCTCTAATAAAGGAAATGACATTATTCATAATGTGTGTAAAGAGAAATTAAAACATGCTATTTCAATGATTGGTGAATATATGGAATTATGGTATGATTTCGGGGATGATTGGTTTATTGATATTAAACTCAAGGATATATTTGATGCAGATGATTCAAATATATTACCGAGTGTAATCGATGGAGAAGGATTTGGCATTATTGAAGACTGTGGTGGCATCTGGAGATTAAATGATATCATCAAAGCATTTAAGAGTAAGAAATCAAAAGCATATCAAGAATATAGAGACTGGTTAGGTATCGATGATTTTGATTTTTCTTTATTTGAGATTGAGGAAATGAATCAAAGGTTACAAGTTATTCCGAAAATCTATAAACTCAGCTATGAAGACAAGATACCACCTACAGATCAAGAAGTTGATTATATTGAGAGAAGAAAATAAACAAGTAAAAGACTCCATTGACAGGTATTATTTTTATGGAGTCTTATTTATCATCAAACATTTTAGTAAATCTATGCAATATATTGACAAATGCATAGGTTTACTATAAAATATAGGCGAGGTGATAAAATGTTCTATACTTATGATGAAGTGATTAAACGCTATAAAAATGATTATCAATTAAAGAAAGCAATTCTTAGAAATGAGATTTTAAAAGTGAAACCAGGGTTGTATTCTAATAATGAATTGAGTATGGATATTCCAGAGGTTTTCATCAAGAGACAGGATGCTGTTTTAACCCTGCAATCTGCTTTTCATTATCATAGGGTTACAGATTATGTTCCAGATTATACTTATATTGCTACACCAAGGAATGCATATCCAATAAAGGATAATGATATCAAACAAATTTTTATGTCTGGCAAATATCACTCAATTGGAATAGAAGAATATAAGCAAGGTGGAAATACAATTAAAATCTATAATTTAGAACGAACTCTAATCGAATTAATCCGTTATGAAACCAAAATACCTTTTGAAGAATATCATCATGTTCTACGAAAGTTTCGAAACAATAAAGACAACTTAAATTTCAATAAATTAATGACTTATGCCAAGCAGTTTAAATCTTATAAAAAAATAGTCAGTGTTATCCAAAATTCTATAATGTAAGGAGCCCTATAAATGAATTTGAAAGACATGGTTGATTCTATACGAGAAGATGGTTTCAAATTGAATCGAGCTAAAGTAAAAGCTTGTCAAGAAATATTCATGATAAAACTATCTTGTTCAAAGTATAGAGATTCTGTTTTACTAAAAGGTGGTACTATCATGTATCAATTGACAAAAGAACAAAGGAGAAGTACCGAGGATTTAGATGTTGATTTGATGAAAATCAGTGTATCGGATCAAAATTTAATTACAGTATTTAATCGTATGGGCGCAATTGATGTTGGTTTAGAAATTAAGTTTGAAGTCATTGTAGATAAGATTACATCATTAAAACATGAAGCATATGAAGGCAAAAGATTAATTTTGTTGTTTACAGATGATCTTAAGGATACTCTTTCTTTAAAATTGGATATCGGTATACATACTCAATATCATATTGAGCAAGATAAATTAATTTTTGACATCACTTGCTCAGATAAAGGAATTGAATTGCTTGCGAATCCAATTGAACAGATGATTGTTGAAAAGACAAGTTCGTTTATAAAGTTTGGTGTATTATCTACAAGAATGAAAGACTTGTTTGATATTTATTATCTAATTAAGAATCAAACATACTCAAAACAAAAAGTGATGGAAATAATTCACCAGTATTTTGTTAATCCTGGCCAAGCGCAGTCTCTGGACCATTATATTAATTCTATGACTGAACTCCTAAAGTCAGATATATTTATTGGAAATTTTTCAAGAAGCGATAATTGGACTGGATGCGATATTAATACAATTTTAGAAGAATTAACATTATTTTTTAATGGGATAAAATAGAAAAACATTGATTATATCAACACAATCAATGTTTTCCATGTATTCATCATTTATAAATTCATAGTGAAACATGATTCACTGAATGATGTTTCACTAAAGGTTCATGGAATTAATACAATGGTGCTCGTCACATTTGATTTGCTATATAAAGAGTGTTTTAGTAAAATGCAAGATATTTTTATCCGCTTTTTAATATATTATTTGTTTGCCCTTGATTACCGATTCTTCGAAACATTGTTGGATCTAGATGATTCATTTTGTGCTTAAAGCACAATCGTATTTAGGAGTGTTTACAGAGTTGACTATTTTTAATTGCTATGGAATAGTGTATTTAGACATAAAAAGTCTAAAAATTTATTTTGCTCATAATATGCAGTTAACGGCTAAACTAAGAGCACAAAAGGTAAAAAGTGCTTGAATTTTTGCTCTTTTTATACTTCTCACGCTAAGGCATGTGGAGTGACTGTGAACCATTATGTGGTTAGTATGAACTGATATGAAATCGAAACAAACTATACTCTATATACTCGAAAGACAGAAGCAAATTCTGTCTTTTTTTGTGCTTTTAAGCTTCAATTGACAATACTTAACTTTCATTTATAGATGAGGTACATTTTACCGCTAAACAGAGATATCTTTAGTGAATTATATTATTGAAAATAATTATAAATATTCATACTCATTTTGATGTATTTGATTAAAACTCCATTAAATAGTTATTCGAAGTCTAGCCTTTTATATATCGTCACTATAGGAGAAATACTACTTGCTATATTGGCCGTTTAGAGCGATATATAGTAACAAAAGAAAAGGAGATGAATTCGATGTTTAAAGAGTTTAATGCACACCCGAAAGGAATTAAAACAGATGATTGTGTAGTAAGAGCAATCGCAACAGCCGCAAACAAAGATTATTTAGAAGTAAGGAGAGATCTTAATAGAAGAAAAAGGGAACTAGGATACTCCAGTTATAAAGATACCAAATTTTTATATGAGTTTTTAAAAGATTGTCCGAGATTGATATTTAAGCCAATAAAGGGAGAACCGAGAATCAAAGGGAGTGATTTCACAAAATTACATTCAAGAGGAACATACATTTTAAAAATGGCAGAACATGTAACAATTTGCATTGATGGAATAATTTATGATACCTGGGATTGTACATACCTATCAGTCTATACAGCGTGGCAGGTTCTTATCTGAACTGATGCTATATCAAATAGGGGCTTTAAATCTTTAATTTTAAGTGATATAATAATTGCATAGTTAGTACAATTCACTTGTGCGATTAATTCAATAGGGGGAGATTTTATGCCAAAAGAAATACATGAATATGTAAATGCGTTACTTCAAAAATCTGAAGAAGGTTACTTAATGGCTTTAGAAATTGTCAATAAACCGACTTTGAAATATCGTACTGAAGGTTTTTGCTTTTTTATATGCAATGCCTGGGAGTTGCTTCTAAAAGCTTTTATAATTATCAGTAGTGATGATATTAATTCCATTAATTATAAGGATAAAACAGCTAGAACAATTGGATTATCAGATTGTATTGAAAAAGTTTTTACCAGTACCACCGATAAGGTGAAAACAAATTTAAACCATGTTGTTACTATTAGAAATCGTTCAACTCATTTAATTTTGCCTGATTACGATTACGAATTTGCACCATTGTTCCAGCAAAATTTAACCTATTTTAATAGGTTTTTTTCAAATAAATTTCCCGACTATAATTTCAATATGGCAATCAATCCTTTTATCTCAATTACTAAGTCTCCCAAACAAGAAACATCACCATTGATGATAATAGATGATACTAAATATTTTATGGAAGAAATAGTTAAAATGTGTTCAATTGATGGAATTGGGCAACACATTCAATTTTACGTAACAAAAAAAGCCAGCGATGCTGACATAAGTGTTAGGGTTGATCCAGATAGTCCTAATAATATAAGAATGGTAAAAGTTCCTAAGGATGTTAATAAACTATACCCTTATACTTATAAAGATGCAATTAAATCTATTCAAGAATCATTAGAGTTACATTTTGGGCAGGACCACGGATTTACTACCAGATCCTTTGACTTGATTAGTAAAGACCACCCAATAAAAACTGATGAAAAATATTGTTATATTTTTGATTATAGTGGCGGTGTTAGGAAGTTTTCTCAAGAAGTTGTTGATTTTGTGGTCTACAAATATTGTAACGATGAGGAGTTTAAGGAAAAATATAAAAAAAAAGGGTAGTTAACCCCAGGCGAGATGAATTCTCAGACTAAGTTCTAAAACTTAATCCTTACTGGCTTAGCCAACACATCGTTTATCCTTCTCAAGTTACTACCCACTTACATTATAAAACAAATAAAGAAAAATGTCAAAGTAACTTATTTAAATTGATAGTGAAAAGTGTATCTCAGATTTGAACTATAATAAATATATTTTTGTTCAGGAGATTAATATGGAAAAAATGTGGAATGAATTAAGTGAATTAATTAGAAGTCATTATGAAGCTAAAACTAATAATGATTTGTCTTTTAAGGTACAGTGTAAAAACAGGAGCATAATTATAAAAGAGAGAAAGTATTTGACTTTTATAATTGAGAACCCCGAGTGCGATAATGACAAAGAGGATGAATATAAATTTATAGAGAGTATTGAATTCGACAATGATAATAAAAAATATGCTATCGCTATAGGTTTTAATCCCGCAAAAGCTGAATCTCATGAATTTGACTTAACAAACAAAAAATTAATTTATCATTTAAGTGATAATTATTCAGGATATTTTCTATTTAATCTGTACCCTCTTATTTCAAAAGATAAAAAGGCATTTTATGAAACTCCAGTCACACTAGAATATGAAAGTGTGATCTTGAAAGAATTGTTAATGAAAATAGATGGTATTGACACTATTATTTTTTGGGGTAGAACCACAAAGGTGAATGATGATTTATTAGATCTAATGGTAAATAACAGTAGTGATCTATATCTAACTATATCTAAAAGCAGTACAAAACATGTTCATCCTGCATATACACCATATGACGACATCGAAATTCAGAGGTTTTCAAGCTCCAGACGTGTGAGAAACGAAATATCATATATTGAGTGATAGAATGGTTAAGGTAAGTTGTAAATATTTATTGGTATTTCAGGTAGAAATCCCTATATTAATCGAAAAATAAAAAAGATCGGTAACCAACCGAACTTTTTTCATTTTACTTGTCTAAACTTTTCTAAAAAATAAATGCAAATATAATTTACCAAAAAACGAATGCATTGTCAATAGTTAAATAAAAAAACATTAATATATTAAACTTGCGATATTAAAAAACATTTTTAGGTGATATAATAGTAACGTGTCTAAAAGCGAATGCTCTAACCAAGTTTTCAAGGACAAATATTTGTGTAAAAAAATAATATTGTTCAGTAAAAAACTCGCTCTACATGAATACCCTGAATAAGCTTTCTATGACACAGCATTTTACTAGTTATTCAAGAGGTGATTTCAATGAATGATGAAAAGTCTAAACACATTCCTGAAACAGACCCTAAACCAGATAAGGGAAACGATAGCGGTAAGCGCCACGGAGAAAACAAGCCTGTTACTCCTGCGAAGCCTCACTCGCTGTCGAATTAGGGTGAATTAATGGACAATGTTATGAGCGAGTTTTTCCCTGTAACAAAAGTGGATGGGATGTATACTAGAAAATATTCTGGAAGTTGGTATATCGTTAATCTTACTCCTCTCACAAATAAAGATGAATTAAATCAAGTCATTAGTGATTTACTAAGACAAAAGACAGTTAGTATCAGCCCTAGAGGTCAAGTACTACACTATACAAATTGTGATAGCATCTCGCATCAACTTCCTAAGAAAATCAAGGATGTTTTGGATGAAATTCATTATAGTGTTGAGAATACTTCCTTCAAAATTGTTATAAGAAGTCCATATTTCAGGTATGTAAAGGGATATCCACAAAAGGCGTTTAGTGGGCAATATTTAGTTTTCGGCATAGATCCTGTCATTAGTTTTTCTGTGTTTCCTGACCACCCTCACTTAAATGGATATGAGCTTAATACAATTCCTGCATCAATATGTTATACGGATGACTATGAAGTTTTCAATAATGAAAAAAATATTATTGACTATGTTGTGGAACAAACTTCAATATGGTTATTGAAACATTTAGTTTGGAATCAATTGAATAAAATTAAATACAGTATGCCATGGATTGGCCCAGCATCAGATGAATTAGCAAATTCAAAAAGGTTTTCACTTAATAATCCTAATAGCATATGTATTTGTGGATCAAATAAATTGTATAAGGATTGTTGCTTGAAGAAACATTTTGAGTTTGAAACTAAAAGAAAATTTACTCCATCAGATTTGAGTCTTCTTCAAAATAATTGGTACCAACACGAGGATTTTGAACAAAAGTTTAGAGAAGATTTTATAAGGATATTTGATGTATACAATTGAGATTATAAGATTATTATTTTCCAATTAATGTAATCAATGTCATTTGATAGTGCTTTACATTTACTTTGAAGCAGTGGCTTAGCAGTCGCTGCTTTTTTCAATTCTTCAGGTGTTAAATCTCTATTTTGAAGATTCATCACGACTGCGTAATTTTCTTTATCTATCACAACCACATATGAGAAGATACTCTTAACAATATCAGATGTTAGATCTTGAATTGGATATGACTGAGAAGTAATAGTTTTTTTGAGCCTATACACTGATTTGAATACATCTAGGTATTGGATTGCTTCATCTTCAAGCTCTACATACTCTAAAGTGAATTTAATAATCATATCCTCAAGTTCGGAAAGTAGTGCAGCATCTGCAGAATCTTTGTTACCTCTTTTTAATAAAGCATAGTATTCTTCTTTATAGCTATCAATGATTCTTGAAGCTTCATTCATTTTCTGATCCATTTCTTGTTTGTTGGTGATGTCTTCGACATGCTTGTTTAACTTGCCTTCAATATCGCCAAAATTTCGCCCCAGTGCGTTGATTGCACGTTCTAACACTAACAATACGTTTCTAGCATAAACACGCGGGAAATCGGCTTTTCTTGCTTTGTCATTTTCATACATCTCATTCCCTGGATTTCTATTATTATTGGCCTTCTTAAACAAAAATGCATCATGGTACATAGAATAAACAAATCTTGTGTATTCAGAATGTTTATTCGGGGTTTTAGGTTTTCCATCTTGTTTTGAAGTAAATAGTTCTTGAACTTGATCGAATGTATCTACATCAATAATTGGTTCATGATGGTTTGTGATGATATACATGGGTTTGATACCATCGTTTTCGACAATAACTTTTTGATTGTTAACTACTTTCGTATACTTTTTGCCATAGACCATTTTTCCGATATAAGCTTCATTTTTCAGAATGTTGATGACTTGGTTGCTATCAGTAAAAGAATTACCAACAGTTGAAGTAATCTGATTTGAGTTTAGGTAGTCAATCATTTCTCTACCTTTGGCTCCTTTTAGTTTCATTTGAAAGAGTTCTTTGATGATCTTAGCTTCATTAGAATTAATCTTATACTTTCTTTCTTTTGTAATATCGTAACCAATCAGTTTGCGAAGGGGAACTTGTCCTTTTTCAGCCCGTTTACGAAAACCCCATGTGATATTCTCAGATATGGATAACGATTCAGCTTCAGCCATCCCTGCCATCATTGTTAGGATCATATCGATAGTAGTATCTAGACTTGAGATATTTTCTTTTTCAAAGTAGAACTCAACTCCAAGTTTTCTTGTTTCTTGAATGATTTTTAAGGCTTCAAGTGTGTTTCGAGCAAACCTGGATAATGATTTGACTAAAACCAAATCAATGTATCCTGCTCTAACTTTTTTCATAAGATCTTGGAACCCATCTCTATTTTTCATTGATGTGCCACTTTTTCCATGATCAGCATAAATGCCTGAGAAGATATAATCCGGATTGAAGATGATTTCTTTGACATAATGTTTGATTTGCATATTCAAAGATGATGCTTGTAATTCTTGTTTAGTAGATACTCTAGCATAAGCAGCGACTCTTTTGAGTGACTTTATGGTATTTAATGCTTCAGGTGTTTCAATGACTTTAATTTCCTTCATAGTTGGTTACCTCATAATATAAATTTTCTTTAGTGATTAGATCAAAATAAGCTCCGGTTAAGATTGTTGGTAGTTGTTTGATTTGTTCAATTCCTTCATGTAATTCATCGATGATAGAAAAAGTATCATCAATGACATATCTAACATGATTTTTATCCATAATTAATACAAGTCCAAAGAAACTTTTAATGATGCTTAAATCTTGATAGTTTGTATCTATAAATGCTTTGAGTGCATGGAAGCGTCTACGCAATAAATGCTCTCTTTGAATGCTTAGTTTCAATTTCTCAATACTATTTACCGTTTCTTTATAAAGTGCTTCTAAACGAGAATATTCCGTCTTATATTCGATTTCTGATAGATTACTTTGAACTCGATTCTTGATATGGGCTTTAATCATATTTGTTGTATCGATTTGTTTTTGTTTTAGTATTTTAAGTGGTTCATGAGAATTTACAGAGTTTAAGGATTCTTCCATATTTGAAATCATCTCTTGTTGCATTTTTTCTGTTTTGGTTAAAGCTTCAATCACATGAAGTGTTGCACGTTCAAGTAAAGGCTCATGAATGGGATGATTATCACAGTTATCAGGATTATTAACAGAAGTATGACATTTGAGCATACTTTTTTTAAAGCGAGTTCCAGAGTTGTGCATTTTTGAATTATAGATTCGGTGACACTTACTACAATACACAAGACCTTTGATTGGTTTTTGAGCAAGATGTTTTAAGCGTTCTTTATTGTCCGTTGCTAGAATCATATCTCTTGCTTGAATCATGGTTTGAATCACATCGTAAGTTTCTCTATCAATAATGGGCTCGTGATTGTTTTTGATATAGTATTTGGTCGCATGTCCATCATTTTGAACTTGTGAATGCGTGAGATAATCAACAGTAATCGTTTTTTGTAACATGACATCACCAACATATTTTTCATTCTTTAAGATATCTTTTACTGTATCGGGATACCAAACAGCCACACCTCGACCATTTTTAATCTTCTGATCAATCAAATGAAAAGCTAGTTCGGTAATCCCCATACCCTTTAAATATTTATCATAGATATAACGAACAGTAGGAGCTTGTTCCTCATTGATAACAAGATTACCATCTTCATCTTTATCGTAGCCTAGGAAATACTTTGTTGTCATGAGAAGTTTACCTTCTTTGAAACGTTTTCTAATTCCCCATTTGGTGTTTTCACTAATGGATCTAGATTCCTCTTGAGCCATCGATGACATCACAGTTAAGATGAAATCAATTTTTGGATCTGCAGAACTGATATTTTCTTTTTCAAAATAGATTTCAACCTCAATAGAACGCAGTTCTTTAATGACGGTTAATATATCAACTGTGTTTCTTGAAAAACGTGAGATTGATTTCGTTAAAATCAAATCGATATGACCCGTTCTAGCCGCATCAAGCATATCTAAGAATCCTTGCCGTTTCTTCATGCTCGTTCCTGTGATACCCTCATCACAAAACATACCGGCAAACTCCCATTCCTCTTTGTCTTTAATTCTGGATGTGAATTCAGCAATCTGTGCTTGATAACTATTTAACTGATCAGTTTCATCAGTAGAAACCCTGGCATAAGCAGCTACTCGTTTCTTTCCAATGATATTGTCTTCCGTAACATTTTTAAATCTTGGGGTTGGTTCAATAACTTCTACAAATGATTTCATGTAAAAACCCTCCTTTGGTGGTTAGTATGTATATTACCTATTTAGGGGGATTTATCAAGTGTTATTGGCTAACCCAATGACTATTCTTTGTATATATAAAAGAAAAAGAACATAATCCCCCAAAAGGGGAGTTATGTCCTTGATCTGTCTTCACCGCAATCATTATATACCATTTAATAAATAGTCACAACCAACGACTGTTGGTATTTAGAAATTCGCAGTATTTTTTGTTTTAATATCAATAATAATCTTTGTAATAACACCTTGAATGGAGTCTAAAAATTCTCTTTCACTCATAAATGCTTCTTCACCAATATGGTTAATATAATAGACGAGTTTTGGTTTTTGTGACTCTTGAACCTTTTTTGCTTTTGTTAAATAGGCTTTCGATACCATATTATTACCCTCTAATATGTCTTTAGCAATAATGAAATAATCAAACTCATCATTGATACTGATCAGATTACCATCAGCTTCTTTATAAACTAGTCTTGTGTTCTTTGGAAGATGCATGTAAGGATCGTCTTCTTCTAGAATAATGTATTTATAATTGATATGAGGACTGGTGACGTTTTTATTCAAATCATATAAGCGTTCGCCTTTTTCAGTCAATCGATTTGAATTTCTTGAAAGGCTTAAAGTCTTATTGGGAAAATAAAAATAATCAAGGACTTCAAGCTCGTCTTTACTAAATAAATATTTAATGTCCGCATCATAAATTTTTGCCAAATGTAGTAACACAGAAGCGGGAGTATCTGTAATCCCACTTTCATAATTACTTAAGGTGTTGAGTCCAATCGATATATCGTACTTTTTCAGTTCATCTATGACTGTTTGTCTTTTCATTCTTAGGCTATTGCGAGCATATCTGCCTATTTTTGGGTATTTTGGTTCGGCCATGGTGAAGACCTACTTTCTTTGTATTTTTGGATATTGTATACATTAATCCAATATTTTGGGTGTTCAAAAATAAATCAAATATATCTCGTTACCGGTGGCAAAAAGCGACAGAGGGCATATAGACCTACATTCAAAACATAGCTTTTGGAAAGTCATCACCAAATACTGTAAGCCACTGGCTTATATTTCACCCAATTAATTGTATACATTAATCTAATACATTGTATCATAACTCGATTTATTAATAATTAAATATTTACTTTTTCTTTTCTAATACAATAGAGGTAAGCTTAAGCAATCACATGCATAGCTTGGTAGATTAGTTGTCTTTGCCATCTACCCAATCAAATACTTTTAGTGGCTGTTATAAAAGATCTGCTCACCAAATTAAGTTATGTCTTTTTATAGCAAATCACCCTGTATTCAATATTGTGTTTGTTCATGTAGATATATGAATGACAATAGGATTGATACGGTGTTTAAATTCAATTGATATTTACCAAGCGAGTTGATGTGAATCAATTTTTTTGCATTTTCTAGAGGTGCAAAATTAAGACAATGAGTACATATTTTTCTGATAAAGGAAAGAAAAGAGAAAGGAAAAGATAAATTGATAAATTTGGATAAAAGCACATTCATGCGTGGTTATTTTAAATGATTCGAACCTATTTAAAAACAAGACGCAAAGAACTTGGATTATCGATAGAAGAGCTTGCTTTTAGGGTTGATGTGAGTTATAACTATGTACTAAACATTGAGAACGGTCATCAAGGCGATAAAGCATCCTTTTTGATGATGAGTAAGTTAGCGAAAGGATACGAGTATTCATTAGATGAAATCTATCAACTAGAACTAAGACATCAAAATAAAGAAGAGGTGCTCTATGATTAAATACCACCCCTTAGAAGATGTTTTAGACATCTATATAGAGAATCTTGATTTAAAACATAAAACCGTTAGAGACTATAAATTGCTTCTAAAAAGATATATCTATTACCTAAAGAGCCGTAATATCAGATACGCTAAGCGTTCTGATATCATCACCTATCGTGATTCGATGTGGGAAGAAGATTTAAGTGCAACAACGATTCAAAAGCAAATGGTGATTATTCGTAACTTCTATAAGTGGATTAGGATCAATCGTAAGTTCTATCATTTTGAAGAGATTTATGAACATGATGTATCAGAAGGTTTAAAAGGAGCAAAGATTGAAAAGAATTATAAGAAAGAAGCATTAACTTTAGCAGAAGCTCAAGCATTGATTGAACTATCAAAATCAAAAGTAGGAACTATGTTTGGGCTAAGAAATTATGCAATCTTGTTATTGATGCTAACAACTGGACTAAGAACGATTGAAGTCGCAAGAGCAAAAAGACGTGATTTAAGCACGATTGATAAACATGATGTTTTATATGTCCAGGGAAAAGGCAAAGATGGTAGTGACATGTTTGTCAAGATTTCAAAGCCAGTAAAAGATGTCATCCAGGAATATTTATTTCTAAGATCTGATAAGAATAAATATTTGTTTATTACTAATCATCAGAAAGAAACAGTCAAACCAATTACAACTGACACGATTAGATATTCCTTAAAAAGACTAATGGATGAAGCACAGGTTTCTTCACCTAAAGTTACAGTTCATTCACTAAGACATACCTGTGCTACCTTATCTTTGCAAACAGGAGGCTCTCTAGAAGCAACTCAACAGTTATTAAGACATGCCAATATAGAAACAACCCTTATTTATGCACATCACTTAAACCGGATTAAAGATGATACCGTGGACCGTATCAGCAATTATCTATTTCAAGAAAAGGAGGAAGAAGAATGTTAGATGATAATAACGATTTACAAGTTTACACCATTCATGATGTTGAAAAGTTTATGCAAATTACTCAAAGAACAGTTTATGATCATATGAAGTCAGGTAATCTAAAAGGCATTAAGGTTGGAAATAAATGGCGATTTACGAGGAAACAAATTCTCGACTATATCCAAAGACTAGAACGTAAAGTCGAGATCAAAAAAGATGCAAAAGATTAAAGGCTTAGAATATTTTAGTATTGATGTCAATATTATGTCAAATGTGAAGATTTTTCAGTTAATTAAGAGATACGGTCCACTAGGCTTCATGTCTTATATGATCATCATCAGCCACATTTATACCAAAGGATATTATGTTGAATATAATTTGGATACGCTTGCGTATTTATTACTCAAGCATATTCCATCAAAATATATCAATGGGAATAATAAGCTTCAAGAAGTCATCTTATATATGGTAGAGTTAGATTTATTTGATAAAGAGTTATTTACAGAAAACATTGTAACATCAGTTGGTATCCAAGAGATGTTCGTTATTGCGGCTAAGAAAAGGACGAAGCAAGAGGTTTATCCTTATTGGTTACTTAGTGATCATATACAAGAAGACAAACTTGAAATAAAGCAAGAAGAAGTGCCATTAAGTAAAAAGCATAAAAGAATGAACCAAAAGATAAAAGAAATCAAAGAGCATGCACCAAATAAACATTTCCTAACATCTTGTTTAATCACTTATCGGTATATCGATGAATATTCACTAGATATCTTTAAGTTCAATGATCTATTTGAAGAATTAGAGTCTGAATATGATTCAAACTTACTATTTGATACTACAAAGTACTTGTGTCATTATGCTTCAAGATCAAGTGTCAATATTGATGGTAAATATAATTATTTCAGTAAATCCATAAAAGATAACCTGAAGCAGCTTACGACTAGCAAAAAATATGGCAGTGTAGAGGAAATGTTTCAAAAACTATTAGAACAAAGAAATAACGTTCCAAATAATGGTAAAGAGTGATAATCATAAACGAATGAAATATTTTATGAGTATGTGTCATACTGTATTTTATTATGTGGTTTCTTACAATGCAATATGAAGTTAATATTTTGGTACTTAAAAAATCGGGTTAATTTTCAGTGAAATTTAATACAACTATTCAATAACTTCAGTTTCTACTTGGAAGTGATATTCAACTGGTAAACAATTACAGTTTCTAAAAATTCAATCGATTTGCTAACATAAAAACAAAAGGGGATAAAGATGCTATTTTACTGCACAGAAGAAGCCTTTAAGATGCTTGGAAAATATAATAAGATAACGAATGAAATTCATGGATATGATATTTTTTCGTGGCATGTGATTCAGGTTCAAAACAAGGATGATGTATTTTCGATATTTTTAAACGATGGAAGTGGCATCGTATTTGTCTTGTATTATAATGATAAATCAAAAGTAGAGCTAAACAAAAGTGTTATAACAGAAGCAATTTTACAAATCATGAAAGATCTGCAGTACCCTATGGAGTTGATTTCCTTATATTTGGATCAAATTTGTGAAGTCAATGTATCTAACGAATATTATTACATTCATATTGAAGCAATATCAGAGATGCTTACTTTATTCAAAGAAGAGTTCATTTCAAATATTGATCGTCGTGAGCTTATTCAAAGAAAGATTTCTTTTATTTTAAACAATAGACATATCGATATCTGGAATGATTATTATGAATACAAAGTAGCATATAAAATTATGGAAGATAAAATAATGAAGTATCGTGAAGAGTGTCAATAGCTAGTAAGTAATTATGTTTCTCAATATATGTGGATGCGAAAGACTTTAGAGTTAGAGTGAAAACTTTAACTCTGTTTTTATACCCCCCCCATAGCTCAATTAAGACGTTCAAGGGGTACCGTACGGTAGGGCAATTAAAATACGCAGGACCATATTTTTGAAAATCTCAAAAATGTATTTCTAATTTTCATTCGATTTTAGAACAAAAGTCATATATGTCCTTGTAAAATGAGATTCATTATTATATAATAAAATTATTCAATTAACGAACAATGGAAGGTGAGTCTATTGAGTAACAACTCTTTTTTCAAACCAACACCCCTATATAAGGAATTTATGATTCTAGATCTCATTGAGAAAAATAAAAATATTACTCAAAGAGAAATGAGCATTACTATTGGGGTAGCAGTCTCAATGATTAACTCATATGTAGATCAATATGAGCAAAAAGGATTTATCAAAAGGAAATACATCTCAACTAAAACAGTTGAGTATTTTGTCACTAAAACTGGTTCTGAACGAAAAAAGGTTTTAAATATTTCTTATTTAAGTGCATCTCAGAAACTTTATAATTCCGCAAAAGAGAATATTGAAAGCTTCTTAATACAAATTGAGAATACGGGTTTTAAGAACATTCTTTTATACGGTGCTGGAGAAGTATGTGAAATACTATTAAATGCAATGAAAAGTAGTAAAGTAGTTAATATCAAAGCACTAGCAATCGTAGATGATAACATTGATAAAATAGGAAATAAGATAGGATCAACCAATATTATTTCAAGAGAATCTATCAGCAATTTTCAACATGATGGCATATTAATATCAAGTTACACAAACAATGAAAGTATATACTATAGACTTATGCAGGTAGGATATTCAAAAGACAAGATTATTCAGTTTTTTAGTCTTTAGATAATGAGGGTAAATCAATGAACGAAAGAATATTATTATCATCACCTCATATGAGTGATGAAGGTTATGAACAACAATTTGTTAAAGAGGCTTTTGATACTAATTGGATAGCTCCACTTGGACCAAATGTTACTAATTTTGAAATTGAAATTGCTTCTAAAGTTGGTATTGGTCATGCAGCTGCGTTAGTATCTGGAACAGCAGCCATTCAAATGGCCTTAAAAGCAGCGGGAGTTAAACAAGGTGACATAGTTTTATGTCAATCTTTAACATTTTCTGCAACAGCTAATCCCATAATTTATGAAAATGCAATCCCTGTATTTATAGATAGTGATTATGAAACATGGAATATGAGCCCAAAATATCTTGAAGAAGCATTAATCAAATATCCTAATGCAAAAGCTGTATTAGTTGTTCATCTATACGGATTATCTGCAGATATGGATAAGATTGTTGATTTATGTAAAAAGTACAAAGTTACATTGATTGAAGATGCTGCTGAGTCACTAGGTACTACATATAAAGGAAAATATACAGGCACTTTTGGTGATTATGGTATTTTCAGTTTTAATGGTAATAAGATTATTACTACCTCTGGTGGAGGTATGCTTGTTTCAAATAATGCTGAAAGAATTCAAAAAGTACGTTTTTGGTCAACACAAGCAAGAGATCAAGCAAGACATTATCAGCATTCTGAATTAGGTTTTAATTATAGAATGAGTAATGTGGTTGCCGGAGTTGGTCGTGGTCAGCTGAAAGTATTAGATCAAAGAGTCGAAAAGAAGAGACAAATATTTCATTACTATAAAGAATCCTTGAAAGACATTCAAGAAATCGGATTCATGCCAATGAATGAGTGGAACTATTCCAATTGTTGGTTAACGAGTATCACTTTAAAAGGGAAGATTATTCCGGTTGATTTAATTTTAGCACTTGAAAAAGAAAACATTGAATCTAGACCATTATGGAAACCGATGCATTTACAACCGTTTTTTGAGAAATATGACTTTATTGGCAATAGAGTGTCAGATGATTTGTTTACTCGAGGTCTATGCTTACCAAGTGACTCAAAAACGACAAAAGAGCAACAAGAGAAAGTCATTGGTGTTATACGAGGTGTATTTCAAAATGCATAAAAAAGGATTTTATGAGAAATTCTTAAAAAGACCATTTGATTTTATACTAAGCTTATTAGCTCTAGTAGTTTTTTCTCCTGTATTTATAATGCTAGCAATTTTAGTACGAGTCATGATTGGAAGCCCTATTATTTTTAAACAGCAACGTCCGGGTCTTAATGAAAAGATTTTTAATCTGTACAAGTTTAGAACCATGACTAATCAAAAGGACTCTGATGGTCAATTACTGCCAGATGAAAATAGATTGACAAAATTCGGTAAATTCCTTCGGTCCACAAGTTTAGACGAACTACCTGGTCTAATAAATATTATCAAAGGTGACCTTAGTATAGTCGGACCAAGACCTTTGCTCATAAAGTATCTACCACTTTACAATGAATCCCAAAGAAAAAGACATAATGTAAGACCGGGTTTAACAGGGTTTGCACAGGTTAATGGAAGAAATACAATTACTTGGGAAGAAAAATTTAACTTTGATATTAAGTATGTTGAAAATATATCATTACTAGGTGATTTGTCGATTATATTTAAGACTGTCCATAAAGTGCTTGTTCGCGAAGGAGTCGCTTCTAAAACTTCTTCAACTATGGAAGAATTTTTAGGAAGTAATTCAAGCAATGAGAACTAGATATTTATTTTTATCTATATTTTTGATAAGGAAATGATACGATGAAAAACAATCTAATTATAGTCGGTGCAGGTGGTCACGGAAAAGTGGTAGCTGATATAGCTAAACTTATGTCACATTGGCAGTCTATTGTGTATCTTGATGATGATTTAGAAAAATATAAAGGTACAAAAGCAAATGTTATTGGAACCATATCAGATGCTTACAAATTCAAAGAGACTCATGATTTTTTTGTTGCAATCGGAAGCAATTGTATACGGGAGAAGATCAGTAACAAACTTATAGAGCTAGGATGTAAAATTGTGACTATTATTCACCCTCAGTCTATTATAGGTAGCGATGTTGAAATTGGATTGGGTACGGTTATTATGGCCGGTGTCGTAGTCAATAATAGTAGCAAGATTGGATTTGGTTGTATTCTCAATACAAGTTCGAGTATTGATCATGAGAACATTATAGATGATTATGTACACTTATCTCCAGGTGTAAGATGTGGCGGTAACGTAACTGTTGGAAAGAGAACGTGGTTAGGTATTGGAAGTGTTGTTGTTAATAACGTCCGTATCACCAATGATTGTATCATTGGTGCTGCCGGATTAGTTATTAAAGACGTAATTGATTCCGGAACTTATATTGGTGTTCCGATAAAGAGATTACAATTATGAAAATTCTAGTTCTAGCGAATTTTGGAATGGGATTGTATAAATTTAGAAAGGAACTCTTGCAACAACTGATTCAACTTGGAGACGAAGTATACGTTTCATTACCCTATGATGATTATGTTCCGTTGTTAATTGATTTGGGGTGCAAATTTATTGAAACTAGAGTTGACAGAAGAGGAACTAATCCACTTAATGACATCGTTTTGATTCATAAGTATAGAAGAATAGTCAAAAACACAAAACCAGATATTATACTTAGTTATACTATCAAACCAAATATATACGGTGGAATTGTTAGCAGAATGAATAGAACCCCTTATCTACCTAATGTTACTGGACTAGGTACTTCCATCGAGAACAAAGGTTTATTACAAAAGTTCACCTTATTTATGTATCGTTTCGGACTTAAAAATGCTACATGTGTGTTTTTTCAAAATGATTCAAACAAAAACTATTTTTTAGATAAAAAAGTTATTAGTGGGAACTATAAGGTTATTCCTGGCTCAGGCATTAATCTAAATGAGTATAAATTTCAAGAATATCCAAAAAATGGTACGGTTCGATTATTATTTATTGGAAGGTTAATGAAAAATAAAGGAATTACTGAACTTTTAGATGCAGCAAAGCATTATAAAGATAGTTCAGCTGATATTGAATTTCATATAATCGGATTTAATGAAACCGAGTCTAATGAAACACTTCAAGAACTTAATGCGAATAATACAATATTCTATCATGGACAGTTAAATGATGTTCGTGAGCAAATCAAGTTATGCCATGCTATCATTCTTCCTTCTTATCACGAAGGTCTCTCTAATGTATTATTAGAGGCTGCATCAATGGGTAGACCAATTTTGGCTTCAAATATCCCGGGCTGTAAAGAAACATTTGATGAGAAAATAAGTGGATTTGGTTTTGAGCCTAAAAGTTTATCAGGCATCATAGATGCAATTGACAAGTTTATTCATATACCCTATGAAACAAAAAAGCAAATGGGACGAAATGCTCGTAGAAAAGCAGAAAAAGAGTTTAATAGAAATATTATCATTGATTCATATCTAAAGGAAATAAATAAATTTAAGGAGTGTTTAAAATGAGTTTATATGAAAAGATAGTGAGTGGAGAAGAAAGAATATCGGTAATAGGTTTAGGCTATGTCGGGATGCCAATTGCAGTATCATTTGCTAGAAAAGCAAGCGTGATAGGGTTTGATATATCTAAAGAAAAAATTTACTTATATAAAAAAGGAATAGATCCAACAAAGGAAGTTGGAAATGAAGTTATAAAGCAGACTTCAGTTTATTTTACATATGATGAAAATAAACTGAAAGACGCAAAATTTCATATAGTTGCTGTACCAACACCAGTAAATTCAGATCATACACCTGATTTAAGACCAGTTGAATCCGCTTCAAGGACCGTTGGCAGAAATCTTGTAAAAGGATCGATTGTAGTATACGAGTCTACAGTATATCCTGGAGTTACTGAGGAGATATGTGTTCCGATTTTGGAGAAAGAATCAGGGTTAAAATGTGGTGTTGACTTTAAAATTGGGTATTCACCTGAAAGGATTAATCCAGGTGATAAAATTCATCGACTAGAAACTATTGTCAAGATAGTAGCTGGTATGGATGATGAGTCGTTAGATGTAATTGCGAAAATATACGAATTGGTTGTAGATGCAGGAGTATACAGAGCAAATTCAATTAAAGTCGCAGAAGCAGCGAAAGTAATAGAGAACTCACAAAGAGACATCAATATAGCATTTATGAATGAACTATCCATTATATTTAACAAGTTAGGGATAGATACATCCTCTGTTTTAGCTGCAGCAGGTACTAAATGGAACTTTTTGAAATTTACGCCTGGTCTCGTTGGAGGTCATTGCATTGGTGTTGATCCATATTATTTGACTTATAAAGCAGAACAAGTAGGATATCATTCTCAAATAATACTGTCTGGTCGCAAGATAAATGATGGTATGGGAAAGTATGTTGTAGAGAATATAATCAAACAATTAATAAAAGCTGATGTTTCGGTTAAAAATGCAAAAGTTGCAATATTAGGATTAACATTTAAAGAAAATTGTCCAGATATTAGGAACACAAGAGTGATTGATATATACAACGAACTCAAAGAATATGAAATAACTCCAATCATTATTGATCCTCAAGCTGACAAAGATGAAACATATCATGAATACGGTATTGATTTGACTAGCATCAACACTGCAAAAGATATGGACGCTGTAGTCATTGCTGTAAGTCATGATGAATTCAGAAACATGTCTATTGAAGACTTAAATAAGTTATTCAAAAAAAATCAAAATAAAAATAGAGTAATTATTGATATCAAAAGCATATTAGATCGAAATATATATGAAAGATTAGGATATAATTACTTCCGATTGTAGAGGTGCGAAAATGAGTTATAAAGAGTTGAAATTTCCTGATGATTCAGTATTTCTAGTTACTGGCGGTGCTGGATTTATTGGATCTAATTTAGTTGAATCTATACTTGAAATGGGCTATAAGGTTAAGTGTTTGGACAATTTATCAACTGGTTTCCAAAAAAATGTTGATTTGTTTGTTTCAAACCCAAATTTCGAATTTATTCTAGGTGACATTAGAGATTTCGATACTTGTATAATTGCTTGTTCAGGAGTTGACTACGTTTTGCACCAAGCTGCATGGGGCAGTGTCCCAAGAAGCATTGAAATGCCTTTACTATATGAAGAAATAAACATTAAGGGCACATTAAATATGCTTGAAGCGGCTAAACAAAATGGTGTTAAGAAATTTGTCTATGCTTCAAGTTCATCTGTTTATGGTGATGAACCTAAATTACCAAAAATTGAAGGCAGAGAAGGCAATCTACTTTCACCGTACGCAATTACTAAAAGGGTAAACGAGGAATACGGAAAACTATATAAAATGCTTTATAATTTGGATACTTATGGTCTCAGATATTTTAATGTTTTTGGTAAAAGACAAAACCCAAATGGTGATTATGCAGCTGTAATACCTAAGTTCATTAAGCAACTACTAAAAAATGAAAGACCCATTATACATGGTGATGGAAATCAGAGTAGAGATTTCACATACATAGAAAATGTTGTAGAAGCTAATCTTAAGGCCTGTTTTGCAGAAAGTTTGTATGCAGGTGACGTGTATAATATTGCTTACGGGGGAAGAGAGCACTTGATTGACATCTATCGAGTTTTATGTAAACAACTAGACAAAAAGATTGAACCACTTTATGAGGTTGCAAGAAAAGGTGACATAAAGCATAGTAATGCAAGTATAGAAAAAGCTAGACTACAATTGAATTATCAACCTGAATGGAGTTTCGAAAAAGGCATTAATGTAGCTATATCCCATTACAAGGAGATCCTTCTAAATGAGTAACGGGACAATAATCTATATCGGAGGATTTGAACTACCAAATAAAAATGCTTCAGCTAATCGAGTTTATGCAAACTCTATGTTATTCACTAATCTTGGTTATAAAACGGTACTGATTGGAATCAAAAAAAATTCTATTAAAAATGAAGTAACTTACTCGAAAATTGATGAATTCGATGTTTGGGAAAGAACGTATCCGATTGGAAAACTACAGTGGCTTAAATTTATGATGAGTATAAAACCAGTGGTTAAAATTATTGAAAAGTATAGTGATGTAAAAGCGATCATTTGCTACAATTATCATTCACTTCCGTTTGTACGGATACTCAGATATTGTAGAAAACGTAATATAAAAATAATCTCTGATACAACAGAGTGGTATACTCAATCGGATAATAATTATATACTAAAATCCATTAAAACTATTGATTCTAACTTGAGAATGAAAGTTGTAAACAAGAAAGTTGATGCGTTAATTTTGTCTAGTCAGTTCTTAAGTCGCTATTACAAAAAAAATCTATCAGTTGTAATACCTACATTGATTTATACAAAAGATGATATTACACCGGTTTATAACTCAAGTGAGATTACGAGAATAATATATGCAGGTACTCCATTTGAACTAGGTAAAAAGTTAAACAAAAGAAGTCTAGCAAAAGATAGATTGGATATCGCTATAAAACTAGTTCATAATGCATTTGTTATAGGAAAAAAAGACATTGTTTTTGATATTTATGGTTTAACAAAAGAGCAATATCTGGAAGTGTTACCTGAAGATCAAGAAATTGTTAATGTTTCTTGTAAGTACATTAGATTTCACGGAAAAGTTGATAACTTTTTGTTACAAAAGGAAATAGCTGAAGCTGATTTTTCAATTTTATTAAGAGAGAGCAATATAACATCTAATTCCGGTTTTCCTACAAAATTCACTGAAAGCATCAAACTAAATGTTCCAGTTATTACTACAAAGACGAGTGATTTAGAAAATTATCTAGTTGATGGTAAAAACGGTTTCTTCCTAAACCTTAATAGTGAAGATTATGATTTGAATAAATTTATATCTATACTAAGTCAAAATAATCAACAAAAAAACACGTTAAAAGATTATTGCTATCAAACCAATGTATTTGATTATACAAAGTGGGAAATTGATATTGAGGATTTTTTCAAAAAGGTTGGTGTTTAAGATGACAATTTATTTAATTGTTATTGCGTTTTGGGGTTTTATAAGCTTATTTGTAAGTCAAAATAGTCGCATAAGTTTAAGACAAAAGCGAAATATCTATATTTATATTGCTGGTGGATCACTTCTTTTTCTTATGGGATTAAGAGATGTTACAGTTGGAACAGACGTTATGAGCTACTATAATGAGTTTTTAAACCCAGAACAATATCTTCAGTTCAGAACTTCCGAAAGAGGGTATTCTTATTTCAATTTATTTTTTAGTAAATCAGGAATAGGATTTCAACTTTATCTTTTTATAATAGCATCGTTTATTGTGATAGTAATATCCAAACTTTATAAAAAATACTCTAAAAATATCATATTAAGTTTTTATTTGTTTGTTACCTTAGGGCTTTTTGCTATGACAATGTCGGGTATTAGGCAAAGTTTAGCTGTAACTATTTCAATAATTGCTTTTATGTTTTTAATGAATAACAAGAAACTTCTATTTATCTGTCTTGTTATATTGGCTACATTTTTTCACAATTCAGCAATTATTTTTTTAGTTGTTTATTTAGTTAAGGATTTTGAGATGAAAAAATTTAAAGCAATAATCCTATACGTTATTTCGCTTACTTCATATTTTGCATTATCCATACTCATTCCATTAGTTACAAATATAATCCCAGAAAGATATTTGGAAAGGTATTTGCATCTTGAAGTAAATATTAACCCATTAGTCATAGTAGTTTATCTATTAATTCCTTTAGCAGTGTTAATTATTTGGAAACCAACAATTAAACCAAATTTATCTGATTCTCTAATTTCAAAGTTACTTTTACTATCATTTTTTAGCGTTGTTATTTACTTTTTTGCAACCGAAATCTCCTTATTTGAAAGGTTAATTTACTATTTTATGGTTTTTACCACAATTCTAATTCCAAATGTTATTATGGATATAAAAAATAAACACTTAAAAACTGCATCTATTGTTGCATGCATAATACTCCCGTTGATTATGTTTCTGATTACAACTCA
The DNA here is from genome assembly GCA_018817915.1 of Bacillota bacterium. Classification (GTDB taxonomy): domain Bacteria; phylum Bacillota_I; class Bacilli_A; order Acholeplasmatales; family Acholeplasmataceae; genus Peloplasma. The sequence continues at coordinate 10,381 of JAHISX010000012.1, read as the reverse complement.
AGGAGGAAGTTTAGGTATTGACAATTATAAATTCTTCTGGAAATGAGGTTTTAACAAATGAAAATTCTTATCATCCATCACTCGGGTTTACATGGCGGTGCAGGAATTAGCTTGTACAATACCTGGCTTGAATTACAAGATTACTACGAGGTTGTCACATACATACCTAATAGCCCCAGTCAACTTTTTGATTTTTTAACTAGCAAAGGACTAAAACCAAAAGTTTTCCCTTTTAAGTTAGGTAAAATCACTCACTATAGTGGGGGAAATTCTCTATTACAACCTAGATTTTGGTATCACGCACTACATTCTATGTTTCAAGTTAAGTATTGGCAGAGAATCGAAATTGAAGAAAATCCTGACTTGATCATTGTAAACTCTAAAGTACTTTCATGGATGGGAAAAATATTTAAAAAGTCCGCTACTCTATGTTTTGTACGTGAAACAATTGCAGGAAAGACAAATTCTTTGATAAATAAGTACATGAATAGAAATCTTGAGAATTTTTCAGCTGTATCATTTTTATCAGAATTCGATTTAAAGCAAACCAACTTAAAGAAAACCAATGCGTTCGTTGTTCCTGATTTTTTAGATAAAATTGACTATATTGACTCCTATGGCAAAACTGATTCATGTAAAAAACTGAATATTCCTTTTGATTCAACGAATATACTTTTTGTTGGTGGAATTAACAGACTAAAAGGTGTGGATTTAGTATTGAAAGCTCTTGTAGAAATAAAAAACGAAAAAATATCTTTAATTATTGCTGGAAATGACGATGGAGTGGTTAATGAATCTAATTTAATTAGGTATTATTTAACTAGAATTAAAAAACATAAGCAAATAGTTTATTCGAAGAAAATCAAGGATTTTATTCGTAAAAATAAAATCGAAGAAAAGGTATATTTTATAGGTATTCAGAAAAATATTTCCCTCGCGTATTCTGCTTCAGATTTCCTAATATTCCCAATGATTAAACCTCATCAAGCTCGCCCTGTATTCGAGATTGGAGTGCAAAAGAAAACTGCTGTTATTAGTGATTTTCCTAATATTAGAGAGTTGATTGTTCATGATGTAAATGGATTAACATTTAGTCCTGGAAAATATGCATCATTATCCTTTTTGATATTGAAGCTTGTTAATGATCCTGCATTATTGAAAAGATTAGGTGAAAATAACTATAAGATGTCACTAAGTCGTCACTCTAAAGAAAATGCACTTAGAATATTACTGGAACAAATACGATTAATTTTGCAAAAAAAGAAAGTTAACTAATTTAATTTGTAGCAATAAGCTATACAAATTGAGTAAAAAATTACTTTTAGATTATCGTTAAAACTGATTTCTTGAAAGAGGAAAAAAGATTTGTAACTCAAGATGAAATAGATAGAATTTAGAATAATAGCCTAAATTATGATTAACACATTATTCATAACTGAAAATGTTAGTGTAGAAAAACTATACAAATTGAATTATTTGTAAATAAGTTATCATATTATTGTTTAATAGAGGAGATGAGAATTTGGGAAAAGATGATAAAAGACTGATGTTTAATATTGGTTCTGCCTTTTTTATAAAAGGGTTAGCCTTACTTATTTCATTTGTTAGTCTTCCTGCATATATTAAATATTTCGAAAATGATATGATATTAGGACTGTGGTTTACTATTTTGTCAGTATTAACATGGGTCTTGACGTTTGATTTCGGAATCGGGAATGGACTTAGAAATAGAATAGTTAAACCGTTACAAGAAAATAATTATAAAGAAGTTAAAGAATACATTTCATCTTCCTATTTTATTTTAGGGGTTTTAACAATTATTATAGCTATACTTGTAATTCCATTAGTTATTGTATTAGATTGGAATAAGGTTTTTAATATTAGTAAAACTATAATTGATAATGACTTATTACTCAAAGTTGTTTTAATTAACATGTGTGCAATATTGTTGCAATTTTTTATGAGAATAATTAACTCTATAATTTATGCACTAAATAAATCTGCAATCAACAATTTTTTAGCATTAATCACAGCTTCATCGCAACTTTTGTTTGTGTTATTTTATAAAGGAGACAGTACAGCGTCTAATTTGATAGTATTATCTATTGTTCACCTATTAAGCGTTATTCTACCGTTAATACTTATAACAGTTTATATATTTTTAAAAGATTTAAAAGGTATGAGCCCTAATATTAATCACTACAACAAAGATAAAGCTAAGATTGTTTTGTTTAACGGTGGAGCTATTTTTATTAATCAAATTTTATATCTTATATTAACTGCCTCGAATGCATTCATAATCTCATATTTTATCAGTCCAGAACAAGTTGTTGAATATCAAATTTATTATAGAGTTTTTATTTTATCGGGTTCACTATACATGCTCGCACTTACACCACTATGGTCGGCAGTTACCAAGGCACATGTGGAGAAGAATTATGTATGGATAAACAAATACTTCAACTTAATGTTACTTGGTTCACTATTTGTTTTATTATTTCAATTATTTGCCATATTGTTACTTCAAATAGCATTTAACCTTTGGCTAGGTGATAACGCTCCAACTGTTGATTATTTGTGGGCGACTATATTTGCAATATTTGGTGGCGTATTTATATTACAGTCCACGGTATCAACGTTTGCTATGGGCTTTAATAAAACAAAATTGCAAGCAATAATGTACGGAGTAGCAGTCGTTTTTAAGATCATTATGGTACTTTTTCTAACAAGATATTATCAGTTATGGATTGTTATTGTTTTTATAGATCTTGTAGTATTTGTTCCATATGTTGTAGTTGAGTATATAGATTTAAAGAAGATACTTAGGAATCAAACGTTTATTTTGTAAAGTGAATTTAAATCTAACAGAATACTTAATACTACCTCTTTGGAATAATTTTGAGTGAAGAAAAACTAAGTTGTCATGAAATGGAGAATTTGCAATGAAATATAATCTATCAATTATCATACCTACAAAAAACAGGCAATATTATTGCTATGAATCTTTAAAGCAAATCATTAATGTTGTCCTAGATTCAAATTACGAAGTAGAAGTTATAGTTTGCGACAATAGTAATAACAAGGATTTGGAATATAAAATTAGAGAATTAAACAAATCATTTATAAAGTACTACTATAATCCCGGAATTGTCTCATTTGTAGATAATTTTGATTATGCACTAAAAAAGGCAAACGGTGATTATTTAATTGCGATTGGCGACGATGATGGCATTTTACCTGAAATGTTTCAATTACTGTCTTATGCATATAATAACAATATAGATGCAATTGTACCCGATTTAGGTGCTGTCTATTTTTGGCCAAGTAATAGTGACATTGTTAAAGACAGCAAATCTGGGCTCTTAATATATTCTCAAAAAGATCCAAAAATTATTTTTATAGAAACACAAAATGGTATACACAGACTGTTAAGCAAAGCAGGCCAAGAATATCAAAGTGCTGATCTGGCAAGACTTTACCACGGTATAGTTAGAAAAGACGTGATTAAATCAAATATTGAAGGCAAATATTTTGGTGGACTAACACCTGATATTTACATAGCTGTTTCTGCCTCTTTACACGCTAAAAATGTCATTAGAACAACATTTCCTATAACCATTTCTGGAATTTGTGAAAAAAGCGGTTCTTCTGACTCAGCAACTGGAATACACAAAGGGAAGTTAAGTGATGCACCACATTTTAAAGGTCATGAGAATTATATTTGGGAAAAATTAATCCCACAAATTTATAGTGTTGAAACAATATGGGCTGAAACAGTCATAAAAGCACTTCGTGATTTTGACATGGAAAAGATGATAAATAAATTCAACATAAAGTATCTAGAGTTTCTATTATACAAAAAATATTCAGATATATTAAAAGAAGTCCAATACAAAAAAAACAACAATTTTTTTGTTAACTCTTTTTTCAAGTATAAAATTATATGCAACAAGGTTGTTCGCAGAATTGCTAGAAAATTAATAGGGAAGTGTAAGGTTTATAGAGTGAAAAACACAATTAATATAAATGAGGCATCATACTATATAAAGAATAAACAAAATGAAAAGTTCAAAGACAGACTAAAATACCTGATGGAGGTTAATTAAAATGTTCAAAGATAAAATACTGTTAGTTACTGGTGGTACAGGCTCATTTGGTAATGCTATTGTATCGAGATTTCTAAATAGTCAAATTAAAGAGATACGTATTCTTTCAAGAGATGAAAAAAAACAAGAAGATATGAGAAAGAAATACAATAATGATAAGCTCAAATTCTATATTGGTGATGTAAGAGACTATAATTCTATAGAAGGAGCTTTTATTGGCGCGGATTATGTTTTTCATGCCGCTGCATTAAAACAAGTCCCTTCTTGTGAATTTTATCCAATGGAAGCCGTTAAGACAAACATTATAGGTAGTGACAATGTTATTTCTGCATGTGTAAAGAACAAAGTTAAGAAAGCAATTTTCTTATCAACAGATAAAGCTGCCTATCCCATTAATGCTATGGGAATGAGTAAAGCACTAATGGAAAAGAATGTAGTGGCAAGAAGTAGACAATTAGGAGCGAATGATACCGTATTATGTTTAACAAGATATGGAAATGTAATGGCCTCTCGTGGTTCTGTTATTCCTTTGTTTGTTGACCAGATAGAAAAAAATAAGCCGATAACAATTACAAATCCTGAAATGACTAGGTTTATGATGACTTTAGAAGAGGCAGTAGATTTAGTTCTATATGCTTTTGAATTTGGTGAACAAGGTGATCTGCTTGTTCAAAAAGCACCGGCTTCAACAATTGAAGTTTTGGCTAAAGCAGTACTAGAACTAAAAGGGAGCAAACTTAAACCAGTATATATAGGTACTAGACATGGAGAAAAGTTATATGAGGTGTTGGTTACAGAAGAAGAGATGATTAAGGCAATTGACTTAGGTGGTTTCTATAAAGTACCAGCGGATAACAGAAATCTAAATTATGATATATATTTTGATAAGGGAAATAAGCAAATCGAATTAACTGAATCATATCACTCTCATAATACAAAAAGACTTGATGTAAAAGAAATGAAAGAACTACTTCTAAAATTAGATGAAATAAAATGGGAGTTATGATTATGAAAAACAATAGAATACTAGTTTTGGGTGCTTCAGGGATGGCAGGTCATACCATAACATTATATTTTCAAGAAAAAGGATATGATGTATCAACATTAACACAAAATCATTTTAGTGTTTTTGCTAATAAGAATATAGTTTTAGATGTATTTGAAAGAGAAAAACTTGAAAATATTATTAATGAGGGTGATTTTGATGCTATTATAAATTGTGTTGGCATCTTAAATGAGTTCGCTAATAATAACCCCGACAAAGCAATTTATTTAAACAGCTATTTACCACACTATCTTTCAAATTTGACAAAAAACACTAAAACAAAGATTATTCAAATGAGTACGGATTGTGTGTTTTCTGGCAAAAAAGGACAATATGCTGAATATGACTTCAAAGATGGTGAGACTTTTTATGACAGAAGTAAGGCATTAGGAGAAATAGATAACAATAAAGACTTGACGTTTAGGAATTCAATAATCGGACCAGATATTAATGAAAATGGAATTGGCTTGTTTAATTGGTTTATGAAACAGGACAAGCCAATTAAAGGCTATTCTAGGGCTATGTGGACTGGAGTTACAACAGTGACATTAGCAAGAGCAATGGAACAAGCAATAGTGCAGAATTTAACAGGAATCTACAACTTGGTTAACAATCAAAGTATTTCTAAATATGAACTTTTACAGTTGTTCAATATGTATTTTAGAAAGAGTTCAGTAAAAATTGAAAAGAACGATGAAGTTAAAATAGATAAGTCACTACTTAGAACAAGGTCAGATTTTAAATTTGAAGTTCCTTCATATGAAGAAATGGTTAAGGAAATGTCTGAGTGGGTTTTAACCCATAAAGAGTATTATAAGAGTTACAAATTATAAAGGAGATGAACTATTATGAAGAAACTAAAGGTCATGACTGTTGTTGGTACTAGACCAGAGATAATTAGATTGTCAGCGGTTATTGGGAAACTTAATAGTTACGAAACTATAGAACATACTTTGGTTCACACTGGTCAAAATTATGATTACGAGTTGAATGAGGTATTCTTTCAGGACTTAAATATTAAAAAACCAGACTACTTTCTTAACGCCGCAACCGGAAGTGCGATAGAAACAATCGGAAACATCTTAATAAGAATTGATCCTATTATTGAGAAAGTCAAACCAGATGCGTTTTTAATTTTAGGAGACACTAATAGTTGTTTATCTGCATTAGTGGCAAAAAGAAAAAAGGTACCCATATTTCATATGGAAGCAGGCAACCGTTGTTTTGACCAAAGGGTACCTGAAGAAACAAACAGAAAAATTGTAGATCATATCGCTGACATTAATCTACCTTATAGTTCAATTGCTAGAGAACATTTAATACATGAAGGACTTTCTTCTGATAGAATTATAAAAACCGGCAGCCCTATATTTGAAGTTTTAATGAACAAAACTAATGAGATTAGCAATTCAGATATTTTAGAAAGATTAAACCTAGAACCTGGCAAATACTTTCTAGTATCTGCTCACCGTGAAGAAAACATAAATTCGAATAATTTTACTTGTCTTGTTGATACCTTAAACACAATTGCAGAAAAATATCAAATTCCTGTCATTATATCTACACACCCAAGAACAAGAAACATGATAATAGAAAAAAATATTGAGTTCCATCCTCTGATCCAAACATTAAAACCTCTTGGATTCATTGATTACAACAAACTGCAAGTAGAGTCTAAAGCAGTACTGAGCGATTCTGGAACTATTAGTGAAGAATCATCAATTCTAAATTTTAGAGCGCTAAACATTAGAGAAACCCATGAAAGACCCGAGGCAATGGAAGAAGGCGCTGTCATGATGGTTGGGTTAAACAAGGTTAGGATTTTACAAGCGTTAATTATGTTGGAGCATCAAGACAAAAATACTCTTAGACACGTTGCTGATTATGAGATGCCTAATGTATCCGAGAAAGTAGTTAGAATTATACTTAGTTACACTGATTATATAAACAGAGTCGTTTGGCAGAAATACTTGGAGTAGTTCAGGTTTGCAAAAATAACATTTATGCTAATTGAAAGACACTCAGTCAGTACAAAAGCAATAAGCATTGTCAGTTGAATCATAATCCCCTATATAACTCAAAACAGGAGAAACTGACTTAATCTAAAGCAAATAAGTACCTCTACAAATAGTAAAATAGAGTAATCAAAAAAAGAATTTTTTGAGGGTTTCGTACAAATGACTTGAGAAAGACAGTTCCACAGTATGCCTTTCATATAAACAACCTTGTGTGTGGAAACATATTTGGTAAGAAAAGGGTATCCATTTCATAGTAACAGACAGTCCCAAGTGATGACTTTCATAGTAACAGACAGTCCTTAATGGTCCCTCAGGGCAATTATTTCAGTAACAGGGCAGTAACCGACATGTAACGCACAATAACCGCCCTATTAAGACGTAATAACAGCATAAGCTCATTTTGAAAAAATCTGAAGAACTTATGTTCAAAGTGAAGGAATTCATCAATTTTATATGTTCAAAGTAAAGGAAATACATTTTGATTAATTTTATAAAGAACACGAATGACTCAATTGCGGATATTGCAACTGAGTCATTTTTATTATGAAATAATGGAAATGTAACAATATTTCTTATATATATGGAAAAAGTGTTACAAATGGTTTATTATGATGTTGATGAGGGAGATGGTAGTGTGCCAACAAATATTAAAAGTCCCATTTATCTATATATTAAAAATAACTTTCAACCAGACGATCCTATTGTTCAAACTGAATTATATACTATTTTTGATAACATAAAATCAGCAACTATTAGACAAACTCTAATTCGGTTATCTGAAGAAGACAAAATTGTAAAATCAGACAAAATTCAAGGTGTCTATTTTTTATCAAACCCTAACAGAATACTAGATAATCATACTTTGAATTTTAAAAAGTATATTGAACAAAAGTTTCTAAAAGATTCAAATGGAGAAGTAATAGGATACGAGAGTGGATTCAATATAGCAAATCAACTCGGATTAACGACACAAGTAACGAATGTCAGTTATATCTACTCGAATGCAGTAGCTGATAAATTGAGAGAAGTTCGTATTAGTAATCGCAGATTCGTCATTAATTCACCTAGAATTACAGTAACATCAAAAAACTACAAGTTGCTTCAAGTTTTAGATCTTATTGGAAATTTCAAAAGATATAGTGAACACTCTATTGAAGATGCACGAATCATATTTGAAAAATACTTAAGTGATCTAAAATTAGATAAAACCGAAATAAATGAAGTAGTAGAACATTACCCACTTAAAACACAACTTGATTTTTATAAGATGGAGGTAGATCATGTTATTACATCTCGATAAGATAGCATTCAACTAAATCGTAGCCGAGGTTACAAATAGTTTGAGATCTATAGAAGTTCATATTGAGATAGAATATGAGCTTCCGTATTTTTTACAAAAGTTGATATGCTAAACAATTATTAGAAATGTGATCTTCGGTACTAAAAAGAAACATACAAGATATCATGGTAATTGCAAAAAAATCAATTATATTCGCAATTACCTTGAACAATTAGATGATTGTAGTATTAATTAATATCGGCAAAATATTGATATTTATTAAAATTGAAAAAATGCATAGATATATGTTGATATATATCAAATCACTCCAGTAAAATATATCAAATCACTCCAGTGTAATGTATCAAATCAATCCAGTGGTATTGATTTTTAAATACAAGTGTGCTATTATAAAGGAAACAATTTAAGGAGTGACCTATAATTATGACAAGAAAATACTTATCAAGAATCATAGATAAGGAATTAGAAAAATATTTAGAAGCTTTTGGAGCGGTTTTAATTATCGGACCAAAATGGTGTGGAAAAACTACAAGTGGAGAACAAAAAGCTAAAAGCATACTAAAGTTACAAGATCCTGATAAAAGTGCAGGATATTTAGCAACAGCTGAAAATAAACCGTCATTACTTTTAATAGGAGACAATCCTCGTCTAATTGATGAATGGCAAATGGCACCAGTGCTTTGGGATGCCATTAGAACAAGTGTTGACAATAGAAATGAAGAAGGGCTATATATTTTGACTGGTTCAACAACGATAGACGACTCACTTATAAGTCACACTGGAACCGGTAGAATTGCCAGATTAAAAATGTATCCTATGAGTTTATATGAATCAGCAGAATCAAATGGGAAAGTGTCGTTGGAACAACTATTCAATAATCATGAATATAATATTGATGGAAAACAATCAGATTTAAGTCTAGAGAATTTGATATTTGCTGCATGTAGGGGTGGCTGGCCATCTAGTTTAGGATTAAAAAATGATTCTGCAAAATTATTAATTTCAAAAGCATATATTGATAATATTATTGAAAGTGATGTTTCAACTGTAGATGGTAAAAGTAAAGATCCCCAAAAAGTGAGATATTTACTACGATCGTATGCTAGAAATATAGCTACACAAGCAACCAACAAGACAATTATTGATGATATTAATGCAAATATAAATTTATCTGAATCGCTATATTATGAATACATTAAAGCATTAACACGTTTATTTGTTATTGAAGATGTTCCAGCGTGGAACCCGAATATTATATCAAAAACAGTTATCAGAAGTTTGAATAAAAAAATGTTTATTGATCCTTCTATAGCCGTAGCGTCTTTAGATTCAAGCCCAAATATATTGATGAATGACTTTAATACCTTTGGTTTTATATTTGAAAATCTTTGTACAAGAGATTTAAAAGTATATGCTTCAGCTTTAGGAGGACAAATATCATATTATAGAGATAGATTAGGATTAGAAGTCGATGCGGTATTACATTTGAGGGATGAAAGATATGCGCTAATAGAATTTAAATTAGGAAGCAAACAAATAGATGAAGGTGCAAGTCATTTACTTGAAGTGGTTAGGTTGATTAAAGAATCTAATTTAAACAATAAAAATTCAAAAATTAAAGAGCCTGCTTTGTTAATGATAATAACTGGTGAAGGCATGGCATATACTCGTAATGACGGGGTTAAAATCATTCCAATAGGATGCCTGAAAGATTAAAAATATATATGCTAAGAATGAGTTATTTAATAGAAAACGATATTTTAATCACATATAATACTGCTATTTCATAGTAATTGATAGCCTTGTTTATGGAAACATATTTGGCATGAAAAAAGATCGTTTTCGTAACAACAGGCAGTTCTAAGTATTGACTTTCATAGCCGCGTACAGTCATTCATGGTACCCCGGCGCA
>JAHISX010000071.1 GCA_018817915.1 Bacillota bacterium | reverse complement strand
TGATAATTTTATGACTTGTTCATCTGTGAAATAATATAATCCCATTTCATCACCAGCTTCCTATTATCTCTATTATAAAGTAAAAACCCTATAGCCAGGGTCTTTTTTCAAAGAGTCCGTTTTATAGGGTACATTTTATTCAAAAGAGTATTTTTTTCATGGAAGATATAAATACATAAAGTATGAAATGATAAGCAGTATTAATCCAGAACACAAAGAAGAAATATTATTTCATTTATTATTCATTGATAGACCTGTGTTAGTGTAGTTTAGTTGGCACAGAGTGTAAGAGTTTTATTTGGGGAAATGATTTTGATAATAAAGTTCGATCATTAGAAAGCTTGCTGATAAGTATGCTGATTATCCTATTCCAATGCAGGATGTGCTTGATGAATATAAGAAGATATATTGTATGATGAAGTTCATCCTTCAGAGTTAGAGCATCAAATTAAAGCAGATAAAATATTAGAAATATTTAATTATCAAAATATTTAATTGAACAGGAAGGGGATAAATCTAAAGTCGTTCAATCTAAAGTTGAGCACTTTGATTTGATTAAGCTTATGAAATATTACATTGAAATTACAAATAAAATTCACGGTGATGGTCCAAATGATCTTTGGGGGCTTGGAAAAGCTTTATGGAGCCCTAGACGGACCAGCAATGGGAATGATAGTTACTATAAATTGAGGAATATCCAACCTGGTGATATTGTTTATCATTCAGTGAAAGGGTTTGGTCCACGGCATGTTCTTTATGGAAGATCAATTTGTGCTCAAAAGTTCATTGAAACATCTGAACAACCAAATGATCCTGGTAAATGGAAATCTGAATATTACTATCGAGTACCTTTAACAGATTTTAGGGAGTTCGAAATAAAATATGAAACCCTAGCATTCATACAGCAGCATAAAAATCAGTTAGAGTTACACGCAGGTGCATTTTTTAATAAGGCTTATAATCTTGATCTAAAATATTTTACCGAACTTACTGAAACCGAAGCCGAATTACTTGATAAATTCACAAAAAATGACAATGATAATTTATTAAAGAGATATTGGCTTTACCAACCAGGGCAAAAAGCTCAATATTGGGACCAATTTTATAAGAATAACATTATCGGTGTAGGGTGGAACCACATAGGTAATTATTTAGATTATAAGGATAAATCTGATATTCCGGAGAAGGGCATGAACGATCAACTTGCCATTTGGGAGTTTGCAAATGTCATGATGGCTGGTGACGTTGTTTTTGTAAAAGACGGTTTATACAACCTGTTAGGACGTGGTATTGTTCAATCGGATTATATTTATAATCCATCAAGATCTGATTATCATAATATTCGTAGAGTTAATTGGACACATAACCAAGTCTACAAATCGATAGAGGATTCTAGAATGCCCCAAAAAACATTAACAGATATTTCGAAATATCCAGAATATGTCAGGAAATTGGAGGAGCTATATATGGGAAACGATTTAGTAGTAAGACTTGCACAAAGTTTAGAATTATCAAAAAATATCATTTTCCACGGAGCTCCTGGCACCGGGAAAACATTTTTAGCTAAAGATGTTGCAGCAAAGATGATCGGTTTTCCAAAAGACTCTAAAGAGTTTTTAGACCAAGTCGGTTTTGTACAGTTTCATCCATCATATGACTATACTGATTTCATTGAAGGATTAAGACCTTACGAAAAAAATGATGGAGAAATTGGATTTGAACTCAAAGATGGAATATTTAAAGAGTTCTGCGAAAAAGCAAAACCCAGTACAGTTGTGACTAAATATCTTACTTTTGAAGAAGCTTACGATAAACTGGCAGATGAAATTAAAAAGAATGGTGGGAAAATGACTATTCAAGGCAAACGTAAGAAGTTTGAAATAGGCTATAATTCAGCCCAAGGAATAGATTTATGGAAACAAGCTGGATCTCTCACAAAAGATAAAATGAAGAGTTTTTATGAAAAAGGTGTTAACCCATTCCCATTTAGATTAGCTTATGCAGAAGCAATTATAAGTGTCTTAAAATCATATAGTGAAGTTTCAGAAACTCTTTCTAAAAACGATAAGAAATATGTCTTTATTATTGACGAAATCAACAGAGGAGAAATATCTAAAATTTTTGGAGAGCTATTCTTTTCCTTAGATCCAGGTTATCGAGGTATTGCGGGTAGTGTTAAAACACAGTATGCAAATCTACATGAAAATGGAGAAGCATTTTATGTTCCAGAAAATGTCTATATTATTGGAACAATGAATGATATTGATCGTTCTGTTGATACCTTTGATTTTGCAATGAGAAGAAGATTCAGATACATTGAAATTAAATCAAGTGACACAGCATCAGAAATTTTAGCAGATTTGGGTTCATATCGAGACGAATCTTTATTAAGACTTGAAGCACTCAATAAGGAAATTGAAAAAACAGATGGATTGGATAAACATTTCCACATTGGAGCCTCATATTTTAGATCTTTAAAGGACATTCAAGGGGACTTTGATGTATTATATCAAGAATGGATAGAACCATTATTATATGAGTATATTAAAGGACAAGATGACACTATGAAGTATATGGAATGCTTCAGAAAGGCATATAATCTAGATCATGACTAAGTGGTCATTTAAGGATAATAATCTTCATACTGGACAATATTTATCTGATGATATATCTCTGATCAAAATTCTGGCTAATCGGCCAATTCCCGAATTGTTGAGAAGCCACAAGAATCTTATACTTATTCCCAATTTTCAAGATAATGAATCACTTGATAAATCAAATACTGTATTAACTACAAATATTGATCAAGAATTAGAAACACACAATATTATGGGATTTGTAGGCATGGGTAGTGATATGCTGACCATCACATCGAGATTTGATCAAGATCAACCATGGTTATTAAATTATCTCCTAAAAAAAGTATTGAAAATCAATACGATTAATCTTAAATTTGGCATCGACAATAAGAAATCGTATCTTGATTTTTTACCTTTTCTCTTTCCAATATATTTAAAGAGAGCTATGTCTAAAGGATTATATAAAGAATATATCAACAAAGAGTACAATGATTCAAATGTCAAAGGTATCATTGATGTAAAAAAACACATCAACAATAACCTCCCTTTTCAAGGCAAAATCTATTACCATACTAGAGAGTTTAATTTTGATAATCCTATCAATCAGTTGATCAGACATACTATTGAATATATTAATCTTCAATACATATACAAAGGTGTCCTAAGCGATCATTTAATCAAATATCATGTTAATCGGATTATTGATATTACAGCATCATTTCATCAAAGCGAAGTATTCAAAATCATTAGATACAATAGGCTTAATCCTATAAGAAATGCGTATTTCAAGGAGTATAAGGAATTGGTACGCTTATGTATTCAAATTTTGACCAAGGAAAAAATTTCACTTGAAGAAGAATCGAGCAATAAAGCATGGGGAATTTTATTTGATGGATCTTGGCTATGGGAAGAATACATCAATTTACTTGCAGATGATTATTACTATCATCCAAGAAATAGATCGAAATCGGATCCGCAATATCTTTTTGAGAGGAATATAGGTTTAATATTTCCGGATTTTATTTCAAAAGATGAAAACAATCGCAAAATTATGGATGCAAAATATAAACCAAGTATCAATATCAATTCAAGTGATTATCATCAAATATTGTCATATTTGTTTAGATTTGATTCCAATGAAGGTTTATTCGTTTACCCAGAGCGCAGTGGTGAAGCTACCATAAAAGAATTGAGATTGAAAATAGGAATTGATCTTTATAACCAAAGGTCTACCACTAGAACCAGTCCCGAAGTTTTTGTTAAGAAGATAGCTTTTCCAATACCTGTATGTGACAATGAAATTGAATTTGAAGATAATATGAATAGGATAGAGATCGATTTTGTTGATAAGGTCATATAAAACGAAAATTAATTACTTCTAGGAAGTATAAGAAATAGACTATTTTAGTCTTCCAAGGTGATGGAGTGCATCCAACTGAATTGGGATATGAGATTATTAATAATGAAATTAGAAAAAAGTTTGAACACCATCCAAAAGAAATCTAGACAACATACTCTGTTTGCAATTATAGTCAACTTCCAACGTCATTTCTTTAGACAATTTGAGAAAATATCTGAATAATCTAATTATTGTAATGAAGGCTCAATTAGCTAAGCTATACAGATGTTAATTTGTGTTATACTTAGCTCATAAATCTTACTAATAAGGGGAACTATATATGAATTTTACACCACTTCAAAAAAGTATCGAGGAACTGCTTAAATCAGGGAAGAAGTTTATTATTCCGAGATTTCAAAGAGAATATTCATGGAAAAAGTATGAAGTTAAAGAATTTTATTTAGACATAATCCAGAATATTAAATTTGATGGAACGTCAATTGAAACACCAAGTTATTTTATTGGAACGATGCTTTTTATTGGCAAACTCGAAGATCCTATAACTAAGGACATAACAATTATTGACGGTCAGCAAAGATTAACCACGATTACCATATTTCTCTCAGCAATATCAAAAATAATGTATAAAAATGGAAATGCACCACTAGCAGAAGAAATATTCCTATATGTAATGAATAAAGATAGAGACGGGAAAAAGTTTAAAGTTCTAGCGAATGAAACGCCAAATCCATTCTTTGGACTTAATATCCAAAATATTGAAGAGACAGAGATGCAACCCAACTCCGATGAAGAGAAGAATATTAAGCAGACCTTCGAATATTTTTCTGATAATTTACAGGAGAGAAAAATAAAAAATCTAATTAAGAAAAATAATTTTGGGAGATCATTAAGAGGGATATCGCACATTGATGTTTTAAAAAAAGTAAGGGATCAAATAGTTAATAGTATTGTTATAACGATTTCAACTCAAGATGAAAGTAGTGCTAATAAAATTTTTGAGATTCTCAATGCTCGTGGACTAGAACTATCTAGTGTGGATTTAATTAAAAACAAAATATTTGAAATACTCAAAGAAGAAGAACCGATTGATAAAGCGAAATTATCCTGGAATACGATTAAAAATAATCTAAACGCAAATTCTGCAAGAATTGATCTTAGTCTGTATTTTAGACAATACTGGAGTTCAAAATACAGCGAATCTTCTGATGGTGCATTATACAAAAAGTTTATAGATAAAATTAAACCATATGATGAGCTGACATATTTAGGTTTTTTAGAAAATTTATCAAAAGAATCAAAGTATTATAATTATATTGTCAATCCCAAGAATCTTTCAATATATAACAACCAAGCAACTTATAATACCATTGAATATTCTTTAAATGCTATTAGTAGAATATTCAATATAGTGCAATCTAGAGTTTTATTATTGTCTATGCATTTTGCTCGTCTAGATTCTAAAATACTTTCTATGCAATTATTTAAGAAATTGATAAGTGCAATAGAAGATTTTCATTTTGCTAACATTCTTTCAAAGAGGAATCCCAATTTGATTGGGAGCAGATATGGTCAATTAGCTAGATCTATTAGAAAAGAAACCGATTCCAATATTTTAAGAACAGAAATAGGTGATTTTATTAATCACTTAATAGGGTTAAAACCAACGTATGAAGAATTTGAGAAAGGATTTATAGAATTGAAATATTCTAACAGATACTCAAATATATATACTAATGACTTATGTACATATACCCTTAATCGCTTAGAAAATGTTTTAGGAAACAAACCGCTGAATAGAACTCCCAGTAATGTTGAACATATTATTCCCGAATCAAATGGAGAAGAATATACTGTTATTGGAAATTTGACATTAATTGAACCTGAAATAAATGATCGTGTGAAAAATCGCGAATATAGTGCTAAACGCCGCGATTATGAAAGATCTGAGTTTTATACAGTAAAGAATTTACTTATGGAGTACCCTAATTTTGATAAATACAAATTGGAAGAACGCTCAAAAAGACTGAGTAGATATTTTTACGATAATATTATAAAAATTGGATGATAATTGTGCATTAAAGTGCACAATTGTGATATAATATTTTTGGGTGATAACTGTGCTACAAAAAAAATTTGGAGAGAGAGTCAAAAGTATAAGAATGCTTCAAGGAATCTCACAGATCAGGTTGACGGAACTAACAGGAATAGTTAGAGAGCAAATCTCTCGCATCGAAAACGGACAAATTAATCCAACGCTTGAAACCATTGCTAAATTGAGTATAGCTTTTAATGTTACATTATCAGAGTTAATGGATATTCCTGTTGAAAATAATGTCAGAGAATCCGGAAGATTCAAGATAAAACCATTTGTCAAATGGGCTGGAGGTAAAACTCAGATTCTGGACAAGATTAGAGAGAATATACCCAATAATTTCAACACTTATTATGAACCTTTCCTAGGCGGTGGTGCTGTTTTGTTTGATTTGGCACCCAAAAGTGCTGTTATTTCGGATTCTAATCAAGAACTGATATCTGCATTTAGGTGTTTTCAAAATCGCAACAACTATGTATTACTCGTTGAAGAACTTCTTAAACACCAATCTAAGCATTCAGAAGATTATTATTATCAAATCAGGGAAATTGATAGAACACCTGAATATAAAGATTTTAAAATTTTTTCAAAAGCTGCTAGAATGATCTATCTTAACAAAGCTTGCTTTAACGGTTTATATAGAGTTAATTCTAAAGGGTATTTTAATGTACCATCTGGTAAATATGAGAAAGTAAACACTTATGATGAAAAACTCTTTGAAAATATTTATGAATACTTGAGTAATAACAAAATCAAGATAATAAGCGAAGATTTTGAAAAAGTAGTAGAATCTGCTAAACAAGGTGATTTTGTATATTTCGATCCACCATATGACACTTTTGACGAACAAAAAAACTTTACTGCTTATTCTAAAGATGCTTTCGGGAAAGACGAACAAGCTCGTTTGGCTAGAGTCTATAGAGAATTAAGTAATAAGGGCGTTTATGTTATGTTAAGTAATCATAACACTGAACTCATTAAAGAACTCTATCTAGGATTTAATATCCAGGTTATTCAAGCCAAAAGAAGTATAAACTCAAAAGCTACTGGGCGTGGGAATGTAGAAGAAGTTGTCATTACCAACTATTAATAAAGAAGGTAAAAATGGACTTAAATCTTCCAATAAAAAATATATATTTTGGGGATAATGAGTTTCACCTTTTGCTAGGTGATTCTTTGAGTATATTAAGGAAAATAAAACCTAAATCTGTAGATATGATATTTGCCGATCCACCATACTTCTTATCTAATGGTGGTATATCAGTTCATTCTGGAAAGATGGTAACAGTAGATAAAGCAGACTGGGATAAAGGCATGATAACTGAAAACAAGCTTAAATACTCCAGACGTTGGATTAGGATGTGTAGAGAAGTATTACAAGACAATGGTACAATATGGATTAGTGGGACATTTCATAATATTTACTTTATTGGAGTAGCGTTAGAATTAGAAGGATTTAATATTATAAATAATATCACGTGGAGGAAATTAAATCCACCACCGAATATTTCAACTCGCGCATTTACACATTCAACTGAGATGGTTCTTTGGGCTAGAAAACAATTAACTTCTAAGAAAAAAGGAAATCATCAGTTTAATTATCAAGATATGAAAGTAATTAATGGCGGTAAACAGATGAAGGATGTTTGGGATTTCGCTCTTACTAAAGCTTCTGAAAAAAGATTTGGTAAACATCCAACTCAAAAACCATTTGATTTACTTGAGAGAATAGTTCTTGCATCTACAAAAGTAAACGATATGGTACTTGATCCTTTTTGTGGTAGTGGAACAACTGGGTTAGCTGCATATAAACACGGTAGACGATTTGTTGGTATAGATGCAGAGGAATCATACCTAGAATTATGTAAGAAACGCTATATCGGTCTTAAGGGAGGAAAAAATAATGAGTAGAAATTTCGATGATTGGATTTTGACATTCAAAGAAACAATATTTACAAGTAAATACTTTGTTGATTTTGAAAAAGTTCACAACTATATAGAGACAAATAAAGTTGAATTTGCTGCATTAAATTCACTTATTGGAAGTAGAAGTATAGAAGCAGATTTTGATATATTGATAAATAAAATTCCATCAGTGATTAATGTGATACCGCTGTTGTTAGCAGTAAGAAAAAACGAAATAAAGTATTTAGACAATGGTGATGTTTTAACATATATTTTTGAGAGTAACACGTTATTTAATAATGATGATTACAAAAAATTTATGCGAGATACAGGATTATTCAATTTATTTGAAAAGCATTTGATTTCTAGTGTTGTTGACTATGCCACTGGTGTGGAGGTGGGTTCTGATACAAATGCTAGAAAGAATCGTTCTGGTTGTGCGATGTCATTAATTGTTGAAAAAAGCATTATTGACGCTGGTTTTGTTCTCAATGAAACATATTTCAAAGAAATTTATAAGACGGATATTGAATCCATGTTTGAGATTAAAATTAGCTCTGAAAATGAAGATAATAAACGATTTGATTTTGTTTTGGTTTATAAGAATAAGATTGTAGCAATGGAAGTAAATTATTATAGTAGTCAAGGATCAAAACCCAGTGAAACCTCAAGAAGTTTTAGATTGATAAATAATGAAAGTTGCAATATTAAAGATTTTATCTTTATATGGATAACTGATGGTTTTGGTTGGTGTAAGATCAAAAATAATTTAAGAAACTCTTTCAATCAAATAGAACATCTTTATAATATTAATGATTTAGAAAATGGGATTCTTAACAAAGTTTTAAAACGATAAAATAATAAATAAAAGATCACTCCTTTGTACCTGATCCCAGATAGGTTATTGGAGTGATTTTAATATTTTCATGGTTGTTGTATCAAAGTTTTTAAAAGACCAGACAAGAATCGATTGATTTGATATTTAATAGATCACCACACTCAAATATCACTATAGCCTAAAGTGTATCAAAATCAAATAGCATTTTAAATGCACAAATAATATAATTCATATAAATAGTGTATTGAAATAATTATCCATAGAAGATGCGACACTATCAATATCTAAATCTATTAATGAGGCCAAAGAGTTATCAATATAGTATTTGAATATAAGGTAGATAGTTCTCTTATTCGTAAGCAAAAAAGAGATTAAAATCGAATATAAATTGTTTGCTGCGACAACATTTATTTTCTGAAATTGTAATAAAAACATATGTTTTCAGTATAGTGCAAATATTTATTATTTTCTTTTAACTTTAGTAACTGCAGCTTTAATGCCCATTAAATCCAATCCTATATGTTCATATGTTTACTAGAACAAGATATAAAATTGTACGTTAATTAAATGGCTGATGAATAAATAAAGGTTCTTGTTTTTATTTAATAAACCAAAGTCATATTTCCTCTGGATATAACTTGCCATCTATCAACCTTAAGTACTTAGTCCATAAAAGTCTATTTAAGGTGTTTTGAAGCGACCTCTCATAAATATCAAGAATAACGGATAAAGACCGCACACAAGATATGCAATACCCCTTATCTTTCATTAGATGAATCAATCTCGAATATGTCACCATGTCTTTAATAGGTACTCTTCGATCTTTCAGTAAATCTGTGTCAAACAAGATATAATTACTCATAAATTTAATGCTCCTTTGTTTTTGTTTTTATGATAATCAATTTTCTAGATTTAAATCAATAAATAATTTGAAAAAAGAGTCTAAATGATAAAAAATTAAAAAATACCCCATAAAAAAGGCTAGAATTCGGTAAAATTAAGTGTTATTAAATTTATTAGTCTTTAAAATTTAAGATAGTTTAGTTCGAATTAAGCATTCCTATCTAGTTAAAAAGCCATTTCTAATTGATAGAGTGAAATCAAAAAGGAGATTATTTGTATAGATAATATAAAATTGGAGATTATATTAGAAGAAGATTAGAAGAATTAAAATTGACTCAAGAGGAATTTGTTGAAATGCTCTATCAAGTTCACAAATATCACAAGTGTTAAATGGAGTCGTAGGATTTAAGATGGAGAACTACATGTCAAATTCACGTATATTTGATGAATCAGTAGATAAAATACTTAATGCTGGTGAAGAAAGATTACAAGAAAAAATAAAAGAGCTAGCACTAATTGATTATCGGAGACAAGCTCTATCCACTCTTTTTTATAAAATGTCAGTTTTTAATCACTAACTCCAGAGATTGTCTTTATCTTGGATAGAAGTGGTTCTATGAGTGGTTAGGAAAGTGATACGATTGGTGGATTCAACTCCATGATTGAAAACAAATGAACATTGAAGGTGAAGCAATCATATCAACAGTGTTATTTGATGATAGATTCGAGGTTTTTCATAACAGAGTGCTATTAGAACATGTTAGACCTATGTCATCTGAGGATTACTATGTAAGAGGTTTTACAGCTTTATTAGATGCTATTGGAAGAAGTATTCATAAATAGGTAACATTCAAAAAAATACTCCAGAAGAATTTAAAGATGATACGGTCATCTTTATCATCACAACTAATGGTATAGAAAATGCAAGTAGAGAATATATGTATGAGAAGATTAATAGTATGGTTGAAAGACAGAAGGAAAATTATAGATGGGAATTCATATTTCTAGGAGCTAATATTGATGCATTAGAAACAGCAGAAAGATTTGGAATACATAGAGATAGAGCTGCTAATTACCATTCTGATAGTAAAGGGACTGAAACGAATTACAAGGTTGTTAATGAAGCAATCAGTAATCATAGAATTAATAGTGAACTTGCTGCAAATTGGAAAGATGAAATTGATAAGGATTTTATTAAAAGACAAAAATAAAGAAAATATACAGCTATAATCATATTTACATAAATAAAAACACACGTATATACAATAGTTTTTCAATTTCTTTAGATAAGTGGTAAAATTAACTCAAATTAACATTCGATATTCGTACATTGTGGTAAAGAAGAGAAGCCGATTTCATTGGGGGATATGATGATTATTTTACAATAAAATCAAACCTAAATAGCTAAATAGATTCCCTTTTTGGGGTATCATTCAAAAATACACTTATTGTTGTTATTTTCAATTAATCTATATTTCTTTATCTAGAAAATTCACGGAGGATATATTATGAAGTTTAATATGCTTGTTATTAGTGATTTACATTTTAACATTGAATCTGACAATTCATTTATTTTTGAAAAAATCGAGGCATTATCTTCAGCCGTTAATGCTGCGATAGGGAGAAAAGAAAAGCATCTAATTGTTGTTGTAAATGGTGATATTGCAAATCAAGGTAAACAAGAAGAATTTGATCTTGCCCAAGAGTTTTTCGAGTCATTTGAAGCAGAGATGTTAAATCATAATAGTGAAATAGTGATCTCATATATATTTATTCCGGGTAATCATGATTGTGATTTTACAGTTTATTCTGATGATGAAAGGAAACAATTGGCAGAATATACCAAAGAAAACAAATTACTTGATCATATACAAGAATATTTGAAGAAATTAGGCAATTTCAAAAAGTTTTCTGAGAAATTTAAAATAAACACAAAAATTAACTCATTTGATTTCTTTACAAAATATAGTTTTACTGATGGGGGGCATCCAATATACATTATTGCATATAATAGTGTCATTGCTTTTGACCATAATTACAAGTATGATCGTCAAATTATTGATTCGACATCAATAAAAGATAATATTGGGAAATTAGATGATGGAATTACTTTGACATTTTCCCACTATCCAATGGAGTGGTTCGAAAGAGAAAATAATGATTTTTTAGATTATTTGGAGAAAAATTCAAATTTAATTTTCATGGCACACGAACATAAAAGCAGAATTGAAAAAATAATTCGAGGAGATGGTATAGAGTTTGAGAAAATAGGAGGTTTATCTTTTAGTGAGCAAGGGCACACTGAAATATCAGGATTTGATATCTTTCAAATAGATTCTGAAACAACTGCCAATTCATTACAAGAGTTTTCCTATGATGGAGCGATTTATACAAAAAGATTTAGTAAAGATAATGCTAGAATTAAGAATACATTTAAAGCGATAAAGGCATTTGTAACAATAAATGATGTAAAATATAATAGCTTTTTAAATGAGGGATTTGTTCTTAGAAACTACTCAGATTACAAGTTTGGCGATTATTTTACGTTACCGGTAATTGATCTTCATATTCAAAGTGAAGATGATAAAACATTTTCTAATTATTGTACATTGGATTTTTTCAATCCATACGATAACGATAAAACGACACTTTTTACATTTAAAAATAGTTTTGGCAAAACAACATTGCTTAAATATTTCTTTAAAAAATTCTATACTGAAGGTTATGTACCAGTTTATATTGAGATAAATAAGAAGAATAAAACAACCGAAAGAATTACTAAAGCAATTGATGATAGTATTAAACATTTCTATGATGATCAGTATGAGAAAATAATACAAAACCCAGGGAAAATTATCTTGCTAATTGATCAAATCAGTGAAATGAAAGAAATGATTCACAATGTTATTGAAATGTGCATGAATAAAGGGTATAAAAAAATTATCGCTACTTTTGATGAAAAACAATATGTGTTTAATACAGTTAGACGAGATACAAATATAATTGAATATTTTGAAGTTATGAAATTCGGACATGCTCAGAAATATGAACTAATTGAAAAATGGGTTGACAAGCATAATGATTATTTTGATGAAATTCAGAAAGAGCATAGAATTCATCTAATTCAGGATTGCATGGAAAAAGCAGATATGAATACTGGGTTTATATCAACCCCCGAATTAGTGTTAATTTTTCTTGATGCCTATGAGAATGATGAAGCAGAAAATATGGTGTTAAATGCATCTAGAGGTTTTTTTTATAATTACTTATTTAATAAATACATCATTATGATTAGTACATGCTCAAAAATAGAAATGCCATTTATACGGAAATTACTAGAAGCCTTAGCTTATAGGAATTTTAAATCCCCCGATGTACAATGGAAGGATTTTTGTCGAGAATTTATACACAATAATCTAGTTGAAGATGAAGAATTTTATAACAGCATAAGAGAAATAAGAAAATGTATGATAGATTTAAAACTGATTGAAGATGATGTAATTGGTAAATTCGAATTATCAAACAAACAATTCCAATCTTTCTTTGTTGCATCTTACTATACGAAAAACATGGAAAGACTTAATGAAGAAATTTTATCTATGTGCGATGATATATACGATGAAGAAGTTAGCAGTGTAATTTTATTTATAGTCCATCTTACAAAAAACTTAAAAATCATTAACAAAATTTCATCTATAGCAGATAAGCTTTTTGCTAATATTAAAGAGATTGAGTTTAATGATGATATTTCGGTAATAAATGTATTAATTGAAGGGGTAGGAAACCCAATAGATTATGGTGATATCAAAAAGCAGAATAGAAATCTTAATAAAAGACTAGACTATTTAGAGAATGAATTAGCCAAAAAAACTCCAAGACAACGTAAAAAAGAAAAAACACTATATGAAAAAAGTGTGTTAGCATCATTTAGGATTAGAGAGGTCATTAACGAAATCCTACTTCAAATGCTCGATAGGGAAGAAACTGAATTACTTATCATATCAAATCTGAAAATGGGATTAAGAAGCATTTCAGAATATCTAAAGTTATTCGATGAATACTGGCATGAAGTTGATATGCATCTTAGTGAATTAGATGAAGATGACATATATGAACTAAATGATTTTACTTTTGGAGCTGTAATTAGTTTCCTATCTTTAATTTTATATGTTTCTGATAATTTAGTGCCTATTAAGTACTATAAATTTTTAATTGAATATATAAAAAATGAATATCCAAATAACACAGGTGTTATGCTTAGATCGCTGCTACAATTGTGGAGTTCGAGAAAGTCAAACTCTACAGATGTGTTTGATTTATTAATTAATTTTCGTAATAAAATGAGAAATGAGAAAAACTATGTTTGTGTTGCAATAATTAATGCAGCAATAGGTCGCGAAATAAACTATATCGGGTTAAGTGTAAATAAAAAATTAAAATTGTTAGAAAAATCAGAGGCTCATGAATTAAGTAAGTTAGAGAAAGATCCCCAAAAGCATTTGCAACAGACTGCAGAAAATAGGAAAACTAGATTAGGATTTATAAAAAAATCAAGGAAACCAATTAAATAAAAGAAGAAATTTGATTGTAAATTACTAGTTTACTAAATTATTAGTAGTAATTATTTCAAACACCATCCAATCTTTCCAGTCAATCTTAAGTTAAGTACAAACGTTCTTTCAATTTAGTTTCACTTAACATATAATAAAACCATAAGAAGGTGATTTATATGCCAGACATCATCGATAACGTTAAAGTAGGAGAATATATCAAAAGACTCCTCAAGAAAAAAGGAATGACTCAAGATGATCTTGCTGAAGCATTATCTATCTCCAAATCAGCAGTATCACAAAATCTTCGGGGGAAGAGTTCATTCGACATCCAAAACTTAATGAACATAGCTAAACTATTCGAAATCACTTTAGATGATCTTTTAAATCTTAGATCAGAAGAAACGTCTGAAGTGATAACTGAATATGAGAAACTCGTGAATCTTGGATTACCATCGATACAAAAGGTGAGTGCTCAAGACCTCCGGATTTCAGAGCCAGACCTTTATGGGAAAGTTCTTGTTGATTACATCATTGATCAAAGAAAGCTTGATATGATGCTCTATCTAGATCAAGCTCAAATCGAGCTTGTTCCAGATTATTTTCATCGCGCAGCTGATGTTTACTTAAGGTTAATCAAATACTATTTAGAAGAGAATCAAAAAGACATCATGAAGTTCATCATTAAATATACTGAGCTTCATGGATCATTTCAAATAGATGATCAAACAATGAGTTTCATCATTTGGGGATTATTAGATCAATCATCAAATCAAGATATCGTTAAAGAGTTGATGAACTATAAATCTCCTAGTAAATCTAAATTCCTTTCATTTATGACT
>JAHISX010000011.1 GCA_018817915.1 Bacillota bacterium | reverse complement strand
GGATTATTTTATTTTGAATCCTGATTTGACTAAGATATCTACTAATTCTTTATTAGTATAATTTACAACAATCTTTTTCTCGTCGGTGTATATGACAACCCTAGTAAATTCTATCCCAAGCCTTGGTTTCAAAACTCTCACTTCTATTTTTCTATTGATATTTCTAGAATTAATGATGACTTTTTTCCTGAACAATCTAGTAATTATTATTTGAGTGCCATTAAATCTAATTCGATATGTTATTATATGTAAAAAAAATAAATCAATTGCTAGGACAAATGCAGAAAATAAGATAGTTTCAAGTGAATAATCCCTTTGCACTAACATAACTGCTATTATTAATAAAAATAATACAGTAAAAAAAATAAGTGAGAAATACACTCCAATTTTAAAAGTTTTTTTACTATTTAGGGCATTATAAGTATTTTTCATTAGGCATCACCTCTACATTAATTATACTGTATTGTCATTACTAAGTTTACATTACGCTTTTTCACCATCATTTAAAATGTACTTTATAATAAACAACTCCACTAATAATTGTTAGAAAAAATGTTATGTATAAAACGTAAAAAAATCTATCTCTTATTTCTATGATTATAGAACTTGAAAACAAATTAACCGAAAGACCAATATGAAGTATTCCATAACTCAAAATTGATATCATGAATAATAGAGATGAAATTAATAGTATTATATATACAATCTTTTTCATTTAACCACCTCTTAATTTACTTGGCTTCTTATGCTGATTATTAATGTCTGAATTTAGATTCAATCTCTTTCAACAATGCATCTAAATCAAAATCATTATACTCATATTTCACAATAGAGTTTTCAA
The DNA here is from genome assembly GCA_018817915.1 of Bacillota bacterium. Lineage (GTDB taxonomy): Bacteria > Bacillota_I > Bacilli_A > Acholeplasmatales > Acholeplasmataceae > Peloplasma. The sequence continues at coordinate 1,238 of JAHISX010000011.1, read as the reverse complement.
CATCTTCCAGATTACAACCAGCCAAATAAAAACAAAACTCATAGTAATCGCTGAAGAAATCTAAACCTATATTTTTGTTTTGAAATCGCAAATTCACTTGTAAATCTATTTTTTTATTTCCTAGTTTATCTACAAATACTTCTATTAAATCAAATTCGTATTTTTTGAGTGATTCCTCTAATGCTCCACTAATATACAATCGTAATAAGTCTATTTGCTTATTATTTTGGCCATTCAAAGCACTCAAATATTTCTTTGCTTTCCTTTTGCCGCTAAATACATTTTTTGGTAGTTTGTTCTTTAATAACTCCATAATTAATCATCCACCTCTAATGATCTTTCAAATTTGTTAAAATGATCTATGTATTCTAACAATTCACAACGATTATTAACATTACCCATAATAAATGCGATTTTTTTACCTTTAAAATACAACGTCGTATCATCTGGATTCATAAATCTTTGTGATACTACATATGTAACATATTGCACTTCATATGTTTTTTTATCCCCAAAAATCGTTGTTTTAGTAATAATACCATCTTTGAAAACTATTTTCCAGTTTGCCATAAATAGGAATAAAAAGATAGTAATTAGATGAAAGGTAAAGAAATATAAAATCCTTTTGATAGTCCTTCATCTAAATAGATTCCTATTGTGGGTATAAAGACTATGATGAGTGATCCAAATGGTAAGAACCATAATCCTTGAATTGGTTTCAATATATTAGTGATTTCTTTTTTAATCTTAATTTTGTTTATTTTTTGGTAACTTCGTATTGCCTTATCTAATAATCTGTAATTATCTTGATAAAACGAGATAGACAAAATATGCTTGTTATCGATATAAAATCTATACCCAGAAGACATATCTCTCATTTCGATATTATCGTATGCTATTTTTTGTTGTTTTCTAAAAGCTCTACTGAATAAAAAATATGAATCAAAAACTTCTACTTTCCAAATAAACAAATAAACTGTGAAGTATGTAAAAACAATTATAATAGAAACAAAAAAGAAAATAAAGAAGAATACTGAATCTTGATTAATAAATTCAGGTAGAAAAATCGGCAATAGTAAAATGATAACAAATACTAAAATACCTAAAATTGGAACAATTCTCCATGAAGTAGGATACTCAATAATATTACTTTCATTACTCTTAGATTTTCTTCTAACAAGAATACTACCTAATAATCCGCTTAACCAATTCATATTTTTTTACCTTTAGTTTTTATT
>JAHISX010000070.1 GCA_018817915.1 Bacillota bacterium | reverse complement strand
ATCCTCCTTGATTATATTGGTGTAAGGCAATTGGTTATTACCATTATACCAATCAAGGGGATTCTTTTTTTTCAACGCTTCCGCTTTTTTGAGTCCACCCGCATAGCAGGTGGTTTTATGTTACCCTTCGGCCAACATAATTAAAAGTCCTAATCGACAGATTGGGACTTTTATCATATGACTTACTTATAGAATTTAATATTATACACCTTGTTGTAGCATTGCATGATAGACTTTAATAAATCCAGCAATATTAGCTCCAGCAACAAGATCATCTGGTCTTCCTGTATACATCAATGAAGCTTCATGACTCTTTCTAAAGATATTTTCCATAATCACATGAAGTTTTGCATCGACTTCTTCAAATGTCCAGTTTAAAAACATTGCATTCTGAGTCATTTCTAGACCAGAAACAGCAACACCACCAGCATTTGAGGCTTTACCAGGAGCAAACAAGACGTTATTTTCTTTGAAATATTTAGTTGCTTCTATTGTTGTAGGCATATTTGCACCTTCTGCAACTAACCAGCAACCTTTTGAAACAAGTTCTTTAGCTGAATCTAAATATATTTCATTTTGTGTAGCGCAAGGCATTGCGATATCACATGGTATTTTCCAAATATCTTTGGTTGTAGGACTAAAAGTTGCTTCTGGATGATATGTTCTATATTTATCCATAACGACTGAGTTTGTTTTTGACAAGGTTTTAATAAGTTCTAAATCCATACCATTTTCATCGCGGATCACACCAGAAATATCACTCATACCGACAACTTTTCCACCTAGTTCATGGACTTTTTGAGCAGCCATCGATCCAACTTTACCAGCACCACTAATAATGACTCTCTTATCTTTAAAAGTGTCGTTTTTAAATGTCTTTAACATTTCTTCTACAAAGTAGCATAGACCATAACCGGTTGCTTCAGCTCTGCCAAGTGAACCACCAGATTCAATACCTTTTGATGTGAATGTGCCACTAAATTCATTTTCAATACGTTTATACATACCATACATATAGCCGATTTCTCTAGCTCCAACACCTAAATCACCAGCTGGAACATCCATTCTTGGGCCAATATGTCTATAAAGTTCAAGAATATAGTTTTGACAAAATCGCATGATTTCATTATCGCTTTTGCCTTCAGGATCAAAATCAGATCCGCCTTTTGCTCCACCCATAGGTAGACCAGTTAATGAATTCTTAAAAGTTTGTTCAAAACCTAAAAATTTTAGAATAGATTCATTGACAGAATGATGGAAACGAATGCCACCTTTATATGGTCCAATTGCGGAATTGAATTGAACTCTCATGGCGCGATTGACTTGAACTTTACCTTTGTCATCTACCCATGAAACTCTAAATTTGATAATTCTTTCCGGTTCAATAATTCTTTCAATAATCGCATTCTCTTGAATTCTTGGATCCTTTTCGACCAACATGTCCATTGCAGTAATAAATTCTTCAACCGCTTGTAGGAATTCAGGTTGATCATTATACCGTTGTGACAACTCTGCATAGTAATCATTGAGATACGTGCTTTTAAACAATTTGAGTTACCTCTCTTTTCTATTATAATATGCGAAATTCGCATGAGTTCACGTGACAAAAACTGACGGTTCAGCTTATTTTAGCCGTCAAGAGCTTTATTTATCCCCGTTGTTTCTACCTAAAGACACGAAAAAAAAGCATTAGGCTAAACGATTGTTGCAAGGATTGAATACTTTTATCTTCATCATATCTATTATACAATGAAAGCGCTTTATTTCAAGCCCAAATCATCATATTGTATGATAAATTTGTTATTTTAATTAATTAAAAATATAAATTGCTTTAATATCTTATTTTTAGATTTGTATTCTACAAGAATAGAACTTAAATATTTATAGTTCAAGCTCCAATCATATATAAATAAAAGACTAGCCAAGTGACTAGTCTTTTTGCTGAACTTTATTGATCATCGTGGTGTTATATCATATTGATATTAAAATAAGTTGAGACCACCAAATCCCCAAAAAATGATACTTAATAAACCGAGTAATCCAAATAGTTTTGCATCCTTTTTAGGTGTGTAAATAAAATATAATACGATTCCCACAATAGGGACAAATAAACTAAGAATTGCGAGTAAAATCTTTTTTGTATCTCTTGACATTAAGTTAACCTCTTTCTAAAAATGATTATGAATTAATATGTTTTCATGAATTTATTTTAAATATTTTTGCCTCTTAAGTATATCATGAATTTATTCAAGAAAATGCAAAGAGTAACATTAAGTGAATGTTGATACATTAAAAAGTCTTTTTAAGAAGATTCAAGGTTATTCTGGAATAATCACTCTGACTTCGTCCCATCTATTAGAATCTATGACATGACTTGTATCATTTTTCAGTGTTTCATTGAAAAAATCAGTAATCATACTTTTTAATATTGAAGTTAAGTACTCACTGTTCACACTTCCTGAAAAACCAATCATCTTAATTAATGGTGAATACATATAAACCATGGCAAAATCATAATGTGTTATACCATCTATTTGATATAGTAAAGATGCATATGAGCTATTTTCGATTAAACCATATAGATTTGTATTATTCTCTCCTATTTCCCATGCTCCACTTCTTAAAAATAATGATGGCATGGATAGGCCTTTATCTATTTCTGTTTCACCAATTGGCTCAACCCATGCATCTAATCCGATGACAGCATCAATTCGGTCATCATTGATAGCAACAGCGACATCAGCACCTCCACCTGTTGAATGTCCAAGTAATCCAATTGTATCCAAATCTAATTTTTCACTAAATCTTGAAGAACTACCGCCATCATTGATCACTTCTAGATAATCAAGTGTTGCAGTAATATCTCCAGCATAAGTATAGACAAGCTGATTTGCATAATCCAAGAAATTAGGTGTTGCTTCTCTTTGAGGTAGAGCATCCAAGTTTAGATAAGCCACATCATCATCACTAAAAACAGTTGCAACACTTCCATAAGTATGATCAATACTCACAACAATATATCCAAAACTTGCTAATTCTTCAGCAAAATCTGTATGAAGATCTCTAAAACCTCTCCATCCATGTGAAATAACAATCACAGGATACTGATCCAAAGCATAACTAATTGGGGCTTCTAAAAATGAATTTGACTTGATTTGTACTGTATGGTCAAGTACAAAGTAAGGTAATCCGGTATCCATACTTAATGCTCTAGCAACATCAATGCCATCTTCTATCCATGGAGCACGCTCATATCCATCAGTATCATCTGATGGATACCACATTTGAATTTTAAACTTTCTATATAAATTAGAATCATCACCATATAACTCATATCTATTTTGGTCCTCAATAACAAATGATTCAGTTCCTATCGAATATTGTCCACCTGGTGTCGGTAATTGATAGAGTGGGAAAACAAAAGTCGTGATTAATGAAATAGATATCAATAACGATAAAACAATGATTGTCATCCTTTTAATGAAATTTCTAATTGTGATATGCATGATTGATTGAAGATAAACGATCATTTCTAAGCTTAAAACAACTACATAGAGTGTAAATAATTGCCATCGCGTATTCTCAAAAACAAAATGTAAGATTAAGACTAAAAATGTAAGGAATAGTAAGGACAAAACATACTGCACTTTAATCGTTTTTTTGCTCATGATCATCCATATGAATACAATGGATAAAATATAGGTAAGTATTTCAAATATGTGCATAAGATTTGCTCCTTTTTGTAAACGACTTTCATGAATAATTATATCATACAAAAATATCCGTGATTCATAGATTGCATTAACTCTAATTAAACAATAAAACAGCATATTACAAGACATAGCATTGCTAATACGCTTTGCAGTTATTATTTAATCTATGGATAACAGGTCATATCTGTATACCTTATCTCATGTGTTCGTAATCTAACGACTTGATGTTATAGCACTATTGATTGCTTTGTTATTAAATATGGTTTTATCACTTATCTTGAAAAGAACGGTTATGAAAGTTCTTTTAAGCATAAAAAAAGCAGAACTGTTTCTGCTTTTTTGCTAAAATATGCTATTTTTATGATTTAAATATATTTAACAACTGAATATGCTGATACACGACTTCTTTTCCAACACTGTCTGAAATAAGAAAGCCTTCTTTTTCTAATGTTTTTTAATATTAGGTTGCTGTTGGTCTTGGGATATGCAACTCATTTCTGAAAAATTAATTTTTCGTATAAAGATATCCAAACAAGTGATTAACAGGTTCTTCAGAATAAATTAATATGTGGATTTAACAAAAGGTATTGCGAATAGTTCAACTTCGTGGTTTTCGAAATTATAAAATTGTTTTTCATTGATTTCTAAATCTAGTTTATCCACTCCACCAACATATTGACTCGGCAATAATATTTGTATATCATCCAATGTATTTTCAATACTAATTTTTTTAAATCCAAATTTGCTAGTTACTGTTGTTCCATAGTCCCATGAAATTGTAAACCCGTAACCGTAAGAATAAAGAAACATATTTTGAAGTTGATATCCATAATTATCATAGACTCCCAACTCATATGCTCCAGCATAAAAAGAATGAGTTCCTGCAGGATAATAGCCTAAACTCACATTGAGGAATACATCTTCAAATGTTAATGAAATTTTTTCACTCGTCTCTTTTTCATACCATGTGACTACCAGGTCAGGTTCTGTTAGTCTACTATAAGTAGTATAAATAAAACTAATGTTTTCATCTTCTAATTGTTCGCTTGAAAATTGAACATACGTACACGGACTGATTCCAATATATGTATCAGATTCAAAAATAATCAAACCAGGATTTATACCCATGGGTAATTCTTTGGTGTATAATACTTCGTTAAAAATTGAAAATACTTTTTCATTTGTGTGAGTTAATAAATAAGATTTATTAGTTGAAATATCATAAAATGAAACTGTGTATATGCCACTATTTCTACATCCTGACAATAACATCATCATCAACAAACCTATAAATATAATATAATATTTTTTCATTGAATATCCCCCAATTATCGGTAATCTTATTATTATTATATCATGTATTATATATAACATAAAGATAGTGAAATCTTTATCCTTTAAGGTGTTACTGTTTTTAAAGTTGTTTTATAATAGTAGAGAACAGCGCGTTGATTAAGCTATGTTATATCAAGGGTCTTTGAATCCTTCGATTCTTTTTGCCTGCTCTTTCCATCTTGTTGTTGCACTATGAATCCGTCTTATACCTAGTACATTAATATCAAATCCCTCTTCAATAAATATCTGCTTAGGTAATTATCCTTTTTCATAAGCTCTCATAAACTCGACTTTGAAATGATCTTGATAGGTAATACTCTTTCTTGTTACATTCTTGACATTCGGATTTTATTTTACTTTTTAGCTTAGATGTAGAATTCTAAGCGTGTGAATATGTAAAATGATATGCGTTTCAAAATAAACTGCTAATCAGAAATAATAAAGTAAAGATGATGTCACTAATACATATAAAATAAATGTTAATATAATCAATTGGTTTCTCGACTCTTTCTTTATTGCAACAAAGTATCCAATCAGGAATTGAATCAAGAAGAAAATTGTCATAATCCCTATCATAGTAAAATCATATCGAATTTGAGGAACATTATACAAATAATACAATAAGAATACACAACTCATGGTTAAGATAACGTCAATAATCCAAGATAAGTTGGGATTTACATATTTGATTTTGAGCATCATACCAAACCCATATTTCAACAAAATGATGGCGAAAGAGAGAAAGATCAAAGCAATCCATAAGATAATCAGCAACATATTAAATACGAGCGTTCGATCATTATCAATGGTATAAGCATTTAGGTCTGCATAATAGAACCCATCTACAACACTGAAATGATCAGCGTGAACATGCTCATATTGTGGAGAAGTTGCTAAAACCTCCCCATCAGATGTAAATATGATAAATCTCACATAGGTGATTTGCTTCTCATGATCAAGGTTAGTTGCATATTCGTATGCACATTCATAACGACTCATAGATGCTTCTTTTACATAAGCGTAATAACTGATTTCATCATCAGTTTGCAGGTGTGTATACGATGCATATTCAGGGTATGTATTTTTATAATTTTCATTGATGGTTGTACTTAATTCATCATTACTAAAATCTGACTTCAATACCATCAGTTCAACATGAATATCCTGTTCATCTGAACCATTACTCAAACAGTTCGTAATGATAACAGGAATTCCACCTAACGAATCTTCCCATGACAGTGCATTGACCTTAAGAATGCCCAGCAAAAAGAAACTCATCACTAATATGAATATAGTAATTAATCTTCGATACAGCATCTTGATTCCCCCTTGCTTCATGAGACCATTTTATCACAAAATTCTTCCATCAACAATCTAGTAATTTGTTGATTAAACTGACTCTATTTTGTTGGAGAATATAATGATGAACCTACACCTAATATATGTTATGAAGTGGTGCCGAAAAGATAACCCGAAACTAACTCACTTACTTTGCTATATTTTTAGCTTTGTTAAGCCATTTTATTTTGATTATTTTCTATTCGTTTTTCTATATAATGTTCAATTACTAGAAATAATAGAACATTGAATAGCAATGATATGATGATGCCTATCCAAGGTAAAGAGAATGGTAACATTAGGGTTATTGAATTGAAAATGACTGTAGTAAAAATCATCGAAAAGAAAAGCATAATAAAATGTCTATGCAATCTATACAACTTGTCATATTCTTTATATTTTGACTTTTTAATAATACCTATCACACTAAAAATAAGTATCACTCCAATAGTAACTATAATAATTATTGGTGCAATATAAACAGCTATAAAACTTAATACTGGAAAATTCGAAGTACTTGAATAGGGAGAACCTATTGCAATTAGTAAGGCCATCAAACTCATAATAATCAATGTAGCTATTCTGATTAAGAAGATTTTTTTAGTATCCTTCTTTGAAAAAAATAGATGAATTGAAATTGCAGCAAAAATTACCATCGGAGTTCCAGGAGCGAAAAACAGATAAAATCCATTAAAAACTAATACTAAAATTGTATAAATTAATATAGTTAAACCAACAATTGAATCTTGAACAGTAAAACTATTGAACATTGGTAGTTGATGAAGATTAATATGTAAGTTTTTATTGTGAATGATGTTAATTACAATAGTTATCAAAATCCCCGAAAACCCAATCACGATAAGCCAAAATAGATAATAATCTAAACTCATGACAGTAGTTACAACATTGGATTCAGTGGTTGCAACCATTTGTGGAATCAACATTGCAAACAATGTGATTAATGATGAATAAAAGATAAGTGTTCGATTATAAATTTGGTGTTTGTCATCATCAGTATAATCACATTCATCCATCATCTCGTTTCGACTAAAAATAAACCATATGATAGAAATTGTTGAAAGTATAATAAATGCGATTACACCATACCAAACTCTATATGTGGAGTACGTAATAGCAACAAATATAAAAAATGCTGAAATCAAAATCACTAAAGATCCAAAGCTAGCATTTTTGAATCTTCTATTTGTTTTCTTAGGACTGTTTTTTTTTTCTTTTTCTATTCTTTGTCCCTTCAGTAATTCATCTACAGTGACATTTAATATTTCAGCTAGCCTTGGGAATATTGAAATATCAGGAAATCCCTCACCAGTCTCCCATCTTGAAATTGCGCTATTAGATACTTTTAATAAATCTGCAAGCTCAGTTTGGGTTATTCTTTTTTCTTTTCTAAGTTCGGCAATAAATCTACCACAATCAATACTACTCATTCATATCACCTCACTATCAGTTTATATCATATGTATCTATTGAGCAATGTATTCTTAATGGATATATTCCATGAATCGTGGAATCAAGAATATTGCCATGATTTTATTAGACTATAAAACCATACTATTAATAATCAAAATTCGTGATTTTGTTCTTTCTTATATGCCCCAAAAATGAATTTATGATTTATAAAGATTATACCATGCAATAAAAAACAATAAACAGCAAAAATATATCAGCATTTTTCTATTCCATAGTCATAGATATTCTTGCCCCTGAAATTTACCATTTACTATCCAAAACTCCAAGAAGCTCCAAGGGTGCATAGTTTTTTATGCTTTTTGCTGTTTTTCATATTTCTTCACACTCACTTACAAACTACTCATGTAATTCAAAGGATAGGATTTTTCATTCTTTCTAAAAAATATACAAATTGTTCACGCGGGTTCGTTGTTGCTATTCCACTCACACCCCTAGAAATTCATGTATTTAACCTACAAAAACATCAATTTCACCCAAATGACACCCCAAAAATGTATAAAAAAACGATAGTTTACATCGCTTTATTGGCTCTACTAAGGGATATATAAGCAGTTCTTTAGGGTAGAAATGGTGCCGAAAAGATGACCCGAAGTTTATACATATGTTTCTATGATTTCACCTTGTGATAAGCATACTTGTATTGATCCATATGGTAATCTTTAATTCTTGTGTAATTACCTTTTTTATCCATTTCTACTTTATTTGATATGGCATCAATTAATATATTTTGCAAATATTTATACTCAGCATACTGACCTAATGAAGCCATCACAAGAGCATTTCTAAAATATTTTGCATGATGACTAATCAGTTCGGCATTGAAGTTATAACCATATTGTTTTAAAAATAAGTAAGCAAATGCTGATACAGTTCTTGTGTTACCTTCTCTAAATGGATGCACTTTCCAAATTTCTGCAATCATCCGTGTAAATAAATGAATGAAATCTTCCTTCCCTAATAATTCCCAATCTTGATTAAAGAATTGATTATCTATACTATTCATTTCTTTGATGATGTTTTTATGTATTGTGTACTCAACGCTCTTACCATTAATAATCGGTTCTTCCTTATAAATATCAATATTTCTTGGTTCTCCTGCCCAATCATAAACATTTCCAAACAACTTCTGATGAATTTTAAAGACATCTTTTGAAGTATGGATCTCGAATGAATCCTTGATTAACAAAATCAAGGCAAGATTTGTCATACGATTTTCAAACTCATCTAGCTTATCTTTGTCACTTATGTTAGCTTTATTGATTAAAACATCAGAGACTTGGTAGATATATGGGTCTTTCATTACATGTTCCTTCCAAGTGCAAATACTGCGGTTTCATAATCAATCAAGTCTTGAGCATATAAGCTTAGAATTCGATTGGCATACGTAGAAACTTCTTTTCCACCGGTTAGATTGATAGCTTTTGCGAGCATCTCAACTTCTTTTGATTTTTCTTGACTCGGTAAAACAACATCAAATGGAATACCTCTTTTTGCTTCTATTTGTTTTAAAAACATATTGACTGCATAGGACAAAGTAATACCTAAGTCACTTAATATAGATTCAACATTGGTTTTAAGTTCATCTGATACTCTTACATGAATGACATCGTTTCTCATTAAATTCACCTCGATAATATTGTATCACATTTGATACACATTTACAATACAAACAGCATCACAACTCTTTGTATTTCATTTTGCATCAATAGAAAATGTTATCGTTTCATTTAGAAACGTTTCATCCTCATTTTGTTACCATCAAAAAGACTCCTTTGTTCAAGATCAAGTATCATGATTATACCTTCTCTCCAACTTTTTGGAGTCATTTCATCAAAAAGTGGTGCCGAAAAGATGACCCGAAGTTTATACATATACTTTCCTGTATTTTGCTCTTTATAAAGCCATCTTTCTTATAGAAAAGCCCCCTTTTGCATTGCTTTCATTATAAAGATATCAAAGAAAAAAAGCAATCTTCGGAAAGATCGCTGCTTAAACAACTTTTATCGTATCAATTGGTTTTTCTTTGGCAAACTTGTAGATGGGAATATAAGATGCAATAAGTGCAACACCCACATTCATGCCTAATATCGTAAATAGCTGTCTTGGTTTAACCCATAAGAGATCAACACATAATCCAAAGTAATTGACAATCGTACTATTACCAATCGTAACAAGTAGATAAGTTAAACCAAAAGACAGGAGAAAGACAATACTTGCAATGATTAAAGCTTCACTTAAGAAGATCATAAAGACATCTTTTCTTCTTGCACCTAAAGCTCTTAAAATACCAACTTCTTTTTTCTTATGATGAATACTGACTGACATGAAGTTATAAAATAACAAACCAGAAAAGAATGCCAATCCAATGGCTATCCATAACAATATCCCTTGGAAAAAGATAATAGGATCATTCATATAGAGCATCATGTGAGATATTTCATTACCAACTTCAAAACGCTCCTCTAGATCACTAAGTTCATTTAAGAATGCTAGATCATCGTTTTGGTTTCCTGATAAACCAACAATGATTTGCTTATATGGGTACTTAGAGGATTGTTCAATGATATCATCAAAGAAATCTTCTGAAACTAAGACGGATTCACCAAAGTAATATCCAACGACATCCACATCAATTCTTGCACTTGAATAATCCATCATAGACGTATTATTTTGAACTCTTAAGGTGAAGTAATCACCAAACTCATTAAACAGTGGTAAAGCGATATTAAACTCCGCTTCAAATTCAAACTCAAAATATTCATAGTTGTCAAAATAAGGAATATATTTGTTTAGCATGATGAAATCTGAAAACTCTTGCCACGATGAGATAAAATAACCATTTTGAAGTTCAGTGGCCTTTTCATCATAATGTGCTTCTGCAAATGCATCAACAATGTCAATAACTTTAGCTTCTACAAGCGATTCAAAATTATTCTCGACTTCAGAAAAATATTGGGATTGAAAGTACCCTATAGGAATAATGACTTGATTTCCTGAAAGCTCAGATGCATTAAATCCATTGATAAATGTGGTTCGATCTGGAAATGCATCGATCGATTGAATCTTTCTTGCATCAATAACTTCAGCATCTGATTCATTCATGTCCCAATCAGCACCTTGGATGCCATCGTAGATATCAATATCAAGGTAATCAAATCTTATGGTATTCTCAGGCATTTGATCAAAATAATTTTGAAAATAACCTGACATGACGTACATATACGTATGAACTGAGCCATCAGAAATCATATTGAGTTCACGATACAGTGTTCTTTCAATTTCATCTGGAGTCATTTCATCTAAAATTAGAGAATACTTCTCATCATTGAAATCAGTGTCCATAACACCAACAATGGTGGTTGATTCAAAGTAATTTAGCCTTTTTCCAAGTAAATCTGAAGGCTCATTAATTACAACTTTACCATTGTCATCATACCCCCATTCTTTATAAGATTCATAAAGATGATAAGGGATAACCACTTCAGTAAGATCTGAAGGTAGTCTTCCAATCAAAGCAAATCCTGTTTCATTTAAGAATGTTTGATCAATCTCAACGATACCTGCAGTAAACCTTGTGAAATAATCATAACCATATGTAGGATTAAAGAGTGTATTCATCTCAATACGATCTGGAAGTACTGGTTTAAAGTAACGATCTGGATAATTCTCTTTCAGGTCTGCAAGATGAATAGGGCTAAAAGATGCAAAACTATCATATTCATCGAGTTCATCATACGTTGTTCGATTTAAAACTACTGTTGTTTGATCTCTATCATATAAGTCTTTTATCACAGTTTCATTTAAATTATAGTTAGCTGTAGAATCTAAGACTCCAAAAAGTAGGAATGCAAACGTCAAAAGCAAAAGTGTGAAAACCATACGTACTGGTTTTCTAACAAATGCAGCAAATCCTAACATAAAGGCATCTTTTACAGGCATCTTAGAAGGTGTTAATTCAAAAGATGTGTTTTTTTCTATCACATCATTTCCTGAAGTATCTCTTATAATCTTTCCATCAGACAGTTCAATGATACGATCACCATATTTTTCAGCATACTCTCGATCATGTGAAACAACGATCACAAGTTTATCCTGAGATAGCTTTTTTAATACTTCAAAGATTTGTTTTCCCGTATCTGAATCAAGTGAACCTGTTGGTTCATCTGCTAAGATGATTTTTGGTTGCTTAATCAAAGCTCTTGCTATAGAAACTCTTTGTTTCTGACCACCTGATAATTCATAAGGCATACGATCAATTTCATCTTTTAAATCAAGTGATTCCAAAAGCTGTTTAATCACTTCTCGATTTGCTGTTTTCCCTTGAAGTTCTAAAGATAAACTGACATTTTTATAAACGTTAAATGTTTCAATTAAATTGAATTCCTGAAAGATAAATCCTACTGTTGAGTTACGATATGCGTCATATTCCTTTTCACTCAATTTGGTTAAATCTTTATCTCCAAAAAAAATTTCTCCTTGGTCTGCAACATCAAGTCCACCAATAATGTTCATCAATGTTGATTTCCCGGACCCTGATTTTCCAAGTAAAAAAACAAGCCCTTTTTCACCAATAGATAGATTAATATCCTTTAGTGCTTCAACTTCTCTACCTTTTTTTGGCTTATATGTCTTAAAGACTTTTGATATGTTTAACATGTTCTCCCCTTATAAAGCGATATTCTTGTAAATCAGTATATCATAATAAATAACTTGATTCAATGTTTGATAGTTGTATTAATACTGTTTTAATTATCGCCATGTTTTTCCTCTTTTTACATTTTGCTTAATATACCTATAAATAACCAAAACTGGTTCAATTAATATAAGAAGCACTCCAATTGCCACAAGCCAAATGCTTAATTGATATAAGATTCCAATATTCCATTCTTCAAGAAACGCTTCAAATCGTGTTTGATCACTCCAATTGCTTACCGGATTATCGATACTAGAAAGTTTAATCAATAAGACTGAAAAAAAACCAGATAAAAAGAAAACTACCCCAATAATTATTTTTTTCATATTTCCCTCCGAAATGTAAATCTATATTCATAGTATAACAAATAATAAAGTGAAAAACCATCATGAATGGTTTGTTTAAGATCTTCGAGGTAATTCCAGGCAGAATTGAACTCCCGACACAAGGATTTTCAGTGATTTCATGCATAGCTGTATAAAATCTTTGGTTGATTATTAATTTGCACTGAATCCCATTCTGTCAAAATAGATTTTTGAACTATCTTAAGTCAATCATGAAATAATAATTAACACTCAAGTCTGAAAATTCAGCATATAACACAATTACAACATAAGAAAAACTCGGATTCTCAATACTGAATGTCCCATTATCATCAATATCTAGATTATGCAAAAGAACTAATAGCCATCCACTTGTTGCTTCTGCAAAACTGTAATCATCATTTAAATAGTAATATTCACCGATAACATTTGATGTATTTTCCACACTAATTTGATAGGTATCACTCATACCGATTAAGTTCATGTTTTCGTACTCTACAATTCCGGGAAGTTCCATTGCATAATCATATCGTCTAAAATCACCATTACTATTAATTTTATATTCAGAACTAATTTCAGAATATATTATTTCTTCATTATTTATAGTCACTACTGGAATACTGTTATAAAGTAAGTGATTATTTCCTACTCCGTTATTGGTAAAACCTAATATTACCATCGTTAAGACTAATACCCCAATTACACCAAAGCTAAAAAATATCGATAATTTCATTCTATTGATTTTAATGTTTTTTGAAACTAATTCTATCTCATAAATTTGTTCTTCGAGAAGATCGTTTTCGTCAACATTATAAAATTCAGATAAAAGTCTCAATGATTCTTTACTTGGAAGACCTAATCCATTTTCCCATTTAGCAACTGCACTACGACTAACATATATACTATCTGCCACTGCTTGTTGAGAGAGACCTTTTTCTTCCCTAAGCTCCTTTATTTTGTCTTTAAATCCCATCATGTAATCCCCTCCTTTGACAAAATTATAGCCCAATCAAACAATATTTTGTTGTTACTTTCTATTTTTCACTGTTACTTTTACTTAAATATTTATTTGTGTTACTTATATTAGTATGTGATGCTACCTATTTATTACAAATTGGTCCTTAACTATGATGAATGATCATGACAGATTCTTCAATTAGAATTGAACTCTCAAGTAAAATTCTCGTAATTTTAGTATCTACATGTGTTTTTGTCGATGGAGACTTTTGAATGCTACTATACAGTTCATAATGTCAATCAGTTATAATACCCTGTGTAATTGACTTAAAGAAATTACTATTCCAAATATGTAAGTTATTTTGATCTTTTACAAAAGGTCTTATATCTGATTTTGCAATTTCAAAATCAATTTGATCAAATCTATTTTCTAGTAATTTAATTAGTTTTTCTTTAGTTAAAATTGTGTCATCTTCTATAGAATTCGTTTGTTTTAGTCTTGCTTCTAAATGTTTCAAATTCACTTTTGTGTCTAAACTAAGATAATAGATATAATCATATAAGTCCCTACCTTTTACACGATTTTTCCAACCTCTTGCAATAACTGCATGAATTTTACCTGCAAATAATGATTTTTTATCGTAGATTCTAACTTGGTATGGGAACGGCAACAAACGATACTTAATTTCTGTATTGGCATATTTCGGTGGATTTACATCAATTTCGAATTTGATAATGATTTTTTCGTTATGTATGATTTGAGCAGAATCTGTCGAATTGGGATAGATCGTTATAAATGTCTCTTTAGTATTTCCTTTGATAAATGCAGAATCAATGGTTGAATCACTCGATTTCTCTTTTTTTGATACTTCGAAATTAAGCGCAAGCGAGTTCATAATTTCACTTATGGGTTTGAGGTACTTACTGATATCAAAAGTTTCGTCACTCACAAGTAATGAGAAATCTAGATCTTCACTAAATCTATCCATACCATAAAATATTCTCAAAGCTGTTCCACCATAGAAAGCAGCATATGTAAAAAAGTCAGTTTTAGAAAGGCCAGCTAAAACAACCTCCTGTAATACTTCTTTAATCGCGTTTTTTTTATCTTCTATTGTTTGGGGATTATATTTATTGATCATTTGTTGAATTATTGTCATCTTAAATACTCGCTTTCAATATACTTTTTTAAATACTTTATATTGTTTGAAACGTATTTATTCGATAAGAACATAACGTTATTAAAGTTCAATTGATTAAATGTTTCTCTATTTATTCTAATATCTTCAAAAAGCAAAACCTTCAATTCTTTCATACTTTTTACAGGCTTCTTAACATAAAGTAAATCGCATAAAGCTTTTTCAGGACTTGCCATAAAGTAAGCATAAGTATCTTGTTCGAAAACTTGCACAAAATAAGGGAAAGCATCTTGTGGTACATCCCTATATGCAAAAACACCGAAATGATTTTTATATAACTTGCTTTTTCTTTTGTTAAAAGTTGCATTTGTATACATAATGACTTTTTCTGGGGTCATATTATGATATGAAAGTGCGTATTCAAAAGATAGATATGAGGGACCATAAATATATGAGGATAGTAACAATCCATCTGTTTTACTATTTGTTTCATATATACCTCTTACAAGTGGAAATAAGATACCATTTTCCACATCTCTTTTAATCTTGCCGTTAATATCCATATAGTTCTTGTACTTTTCTTTTAGATCTAATGTAGTTAAAATCATATTATTCCCTCCACTTAATTGTATTATATAACATTATCTGGAGAATATCAATATTTATGTAAGTAATTTGCTGCCTAGCATTCATAATGCAAGATGGAGGTCATAGAAGTTCATAGGTGGAATAAAAAATCAAATCATTCCTTTTGACCCTAGAAGTCAGTAATTTGCATTTTTTGTCATGATATCCAAAAGCAATCATTTTCTTTTACAATGAAAACAAAAGGCCATTGAACTTCAATGATCTTTCTCTAAAAACTAATTATTCAATAAATGGTGCCGAAAAGATGACCCGAAGTTTATACATATATTTATGCTTATGATTAGCTTAACAAAGCCACAGAAATTGTCTTGACTTGACTTGTCAATTATTGATTTAAAGTATCAGATCCCAAAGATCTGCATTTAATTGATAAAGATTTGATTTTTTATGTTCTATAACCTTTAAAATTTGAAGTTCCGTTAAGTCATTTAATAGTCTTAGATAATACTGTTTACTAAATGAGTCATGAGAAAAATCTTTATAGTCCTTCCAATTAAAAAAGCCTTCTCCTGTTACAGGTATCGCTAATACATATTTTAAAGCAATTTCTAAAGCTCTGCTTATAAGCATTCCTTTTCCTTTAAGCTGAGCTTTAATGCTATAGAAATTGATATATATTTTCGAATATTTAAGCACGATATCTCCCATATACTCCAAAAAATACGTGATGTCGTTTCCTGCATTCCTTGAATTCATAATGGCATTATAATAACCTTGTTTATGGATTCTGTTATTGATAGCTTCACTTACCAATAATAAACTCAATGATGGGGCGTGTTTGAGATTATACCAAAATGATAAAACTCTAGCCATACGACCATTGTAATCAAAATAGGGGTGCAGATAGACGAGATAATAATGAATAATATGAGAGGCAATCAAATGTTCTTCATACGTTTTATCTGTGTTCATGAAGTCGATGAGTTGGTTCATTAATGTTGGTAATAAATTCCAGTCAACACCACGATCTACAACCGCATTAGCACCATCCACGATATTCACTTCATCATGACGATAAAGAGCGTCTGGAATTAATTGTTCAGTATCCTTTAAACACTTCTTCGATAATATCTTATAGAGCCGAAAGATGTTTTCTTCGGTGATGTCATGTCCTTTTACAAACTCATATCCTAAAAGCATATTTTTAACAATGATATCGATTAGTTGATTTAAATCTTCATAATTTGCTTGATCAAGTTTTTCGATTTGTGCTCGTGTGCTTCTGATACCTTCGATTGCCAAGCTCGACTCAATTTCTGAAAAAACGAATCCACTAAGGATTTCCGAATTACGAAAATCGGAGAATTGATTCATCTCTGAGTTTCTAATAAGGTCTTGACTACCTTGAAAATGCGTCACGATTTTTTCATTTTTCCAATATAATAAATGAGTTCTAGATGGACTTTCCAATGGCGTTTTTTGATACTCATCATCCATATATTTTTCCAAAGATATTTCTTTTAAATCTTCTCTATTTAGGCCAAACTTATAAATCAGCTCCGATTGGGTAGGATAATGATCTAATTTTTTGCATATTTGCTTAAATTTCTCATAAACGCTCATACTAACACCTCAAATATAGTTTACAATATTGTTTACGGTATGTCAATATACATGTTTACAATACTGTTTACATATAATATCATAAATAGTTTACAATAATTTAAAGGTGTTATTGTATCGTGATTTTAAGAATTGACATCAATCTGTCACTGTCGATCAATATCAATCTTAAAATTGATAATACTCATCAATTAATTCATCATAAGAAAATTGGTTGAACCCGAATGCTTGATCATCAGACTCGATTTTGTGCGCACGGAGATACAATGGTCTATCGGAAAGATTGACTTGAATCTTCACTAAGTATCTTGGGTTCGGATATTCATTAACCATCCATTCATACATTGTTTTCGATCGGTTGAATGCTTCAATTAAGTCCTCCTCACTGTTTATGATAGGTTCGTAAGTAAATGAAGCAATGTTATGGATGTGCAAGTATGGATTGGATTCTAACATCAATTCAAAATCAGGGTAATCTTGATTATTCATGAAAAGATAATGAATCATTTCATAGTTGAAATTGTTGTAAAGATTGTAACGTACCTTGCAAAATTCACCTATAGTAACATCATAATGACACAGTTCCTGAGATGATACAACAAAATCTATCTCATCAACTCGAGCAAAAAAATTAACATATTGGTAACCATTTTCGGTCTCTCCTGATAAAGTCTCCTCACTCAAGATGACATCATCACGATTCAGGTAATCTTGGATATACTCGAGTGCTTCATCATAAGTATGGGGTTTGATTTTTGAGTCCTCAGGAAATTCATATCTGCAGCCACTTAAAATGAGTACAATCAGTGTGATGAAAAATGTAATAAATGATTTCTTTCTCATGAAAGGTGCACTCCTTTATTCGTCTAATTAAGTATTTGATTCAATGGATGCTTAATAGATTGATGCCGTTCTTAGTATTAATTTAATTATAACATTTATATCCTATGTATTTATCGCAATAAAACTTTCAATGTCAGAAAAACGTGTCGATTTTTTTTAGAGAGATTTTCGCATGTTGAGTTATGCACATTCACTTTAATATATCTCGAATATTGAAATTCATGAATGCTACCAAAGTTCGAATCATCCCGTTTGACCCTAGAAGTTCATGTTTTACATTTCGTGTTACCCATTCAAAAAGTAATCATTATACAAAACTTGAAAAACAAAAGACCATTGATCTTCAATGATCTTTCTCCAAAAACTAATAATTCAAAAGATGGTGCCGAAAAGATAACCCGAAACTAACTCACTTACTTTGGTGTATTTTTGGCTTTATAAAGCCATTTGTTTTTTCACCAAAAGCTATTATTCTTCTCAAATTTTCTTACTTCATGCTAAATATAGCCTAAAATTGTACTAAAAATGTTGTTATTTTTATTCATATGTCTGCTTTCTAAAGTGCTCTCTAGCATGTCTTCACATATAAGCTTCAAATATATCTTCACTTTAATGACAAGAATGCTAAATGATAAAATCCATTATATATCAATCAACAATCTTTTGCTTTCCATCAAGTAAATCATATACATTGTACGATTCCCAATTGAGGAAAGATTTAGTGATCTCCTCTTCGAAATTTTTCCAGTAACAAGATCGACTACCAGAACCTAATCTATTTAATTCTTGAATTGGCAAAATGTTACCCAGATTTGTTAGATTCTTTGGTATTGATCTTTTAGAAGTACTAATAAGCATCATTTCAAACATTACATCTTTTAGACGATGTTCAGCATATGCCTTGGGGATAAAAAACTGTGGTAGCACTTCTAAATCTAATATTGCTTTTGTTTCTGGCATTTCTTCTCCAATCCATTTATAAACTCTTACAACTGGTTCTGTATGCCCTGGCCACCATATACCATTTCTTACTTTTTGAAAAACAATGTACTTGTTAAAAAAACCTCTTTCTTTACTAATGTCAGATTCGAATTTATATGCATATACATCGCCAATTTTCCACTCGCAATTAAATAAACGATATTGAGATACTTTCTTTTCTGGTGGTTGGGGAGAGGTTAGTTGTTGCTTTAATTCATCTAAAACTATAATCCTTTGCTTCAGCAATTTTCCATCTTCCTGCCATCTCTTCAGATCTGAACCGCTATTTAAATATTCTAGTGCTTTTTCTTTTACAAAAGGGAGAAGTCTTCCATATTTCCATTGTGTATCAGCAAGAGCGAACCAAAAAAGTGGACCGTCTTCCTCATCATCAATGTAGTCAGCAAATTCGGATAACATATTTTGAGCTAACTCATCTGAATCAAGTCCTCTTTTTAGATGGTCAACATAGTAAGTTTTCACATCCTCTGTAACATCATCTTGATATAATTTGACACCCCAAGCACCCATTCTTTTTCTCCTTTTCTTTTTAGGCTTTGATTGAAACCATGCTTCTATTCTTCTTATGGTATATTATTCTAATCAATTCACATATTAAGTATCACATGAGCTGTTAATGATGAATTGAAGTTTTCATCTTCTTTATCATATGCAGCATTGTTTATAGTTGTGACTAAAAAGTATTTATAATTTGAATTCAACAAATTTTTTAAATTATATATATTTGCAATCAATGTTTTGCTCTCAAATCCAACCACAATGCATCCATCAAAGTCTTCATAAGCAAATAACGTTCTATAGTTACTTACCTTATTTAGAAAAGTTTTGACTGCTTGTAGGTTAACTTCAGTCATCAAGATTAGTAATTTTGTCCTTCCAATATGTGCGAATCACTCTAACAGCTCTTTTGGAGTATCGAATCGTAATAAACGTATCTTTGTTCATTACACCATTATATTGTTTAATATCTTCCTCTTTATCTTTTAGAACTATCCATTTGACTGCAGTTCCAGCTCCACTAATATTGAACATTACAAGAACT
>JAHISX010000010.1 GCA_018817915.1 Bacillota bacterium | reverse complement strand
TATAGAACAATTAATGGATTCAAATAAATATTGAAATATCATGAATAATACATGATATAATATAGGCAATAAAAAGAGATAAAAGTCACTTTTTTAATACCTTAGGGAGGGCTGTGTGTCCCAGAATATCGTAGCAGAGCAAAAATTTCTGATAGAGATACAATCATTGCAATACTACCATTTTGGCACAATTTTGGTTTGTTTGCATGCCTGACTTCATCATTTATTTCAAATTGCACATTATTGACTATGTCTGAATGGAATGTAGATTTTTTTTATGAAGCATATGAGACAAGAAATGTTTCAATATTTCCTGGATCTCCTTATATGTATACAGATATAGTAAAATCAAAAAAAATATGTTCACTTGAAAGATTAAAAATTTGCGATTGTGGTGGAGATTTTCTAGCTACAATTTATTTTAAAGAATTTGAAAAAATGACAAATGCTGTTATAGTAGAAGGATATGGGCTTACAGAAACTACTTCTTTAACACACTATAATATAAATAAAAAGTTTAGAAGAATTGGAAGCATTGGGAAAGCTGTTAGTGGTGCTAAATGTAAAATCGTCGATAGAGAGGGTAATAAAGTTAAACCAGGCACATGGGGAATTTTATGGATTAAAGGTCCAATGGTTAGTCCTGGTTATGTTAATGGATTAATCAATAAAAAATGGTTTAATACAGGTGATATTGCTACAGTGAAAAAACATTACTATTATATAGCAGGTAGACAATCTGATTTAATTAATCTTAAAGAAAATGTTGATATAACGAGAATAATTGAAAATTATATTTATGAAAAATATATGTGCGATAAGGTTTTTATTGAATTTATTGGTCAAAAAAACTATATTATTGAAATGAAAATCTATATTGAAATTCGTCAAAATTATAGCAAAACCGATATTATAAATGATTTAGAAGTTAAATTTAATTCAATAAAATTAATTGATTTGATTATTTTAGAAAAGTTAGCTAAAACAGCTACAGGTAAAGTGCAAAGAAATTTATTATTGGATATAAAGAAGGAGAGTAAATAATGGACATAAAAGAAATAGAGTATACAAAGTATTTATTACCCAAGGATTATGAAGAAGCGTTACCCCCTTACTTTTTTGATTTTCAAGGGGAAATTATAGAAGAGGTTGTAATGTTAAAAAAAATATTAAATAAATTCAGTTCTATAAGTAGAGTTATGGAACTTGGTGTTGGTACAGGGAGAGTTACAGAAATTCTGTATGAACAGTTTTCTGATGTTTCAGGAATAGATATTAGTAGTAACATGATAGAGAGTGTAAGAAAAAAACTACCTAATGTCAAACTGGAAAATATTGACATAAACAAATTTGTAAATGACAAATCAAATTTTAATGACATTGATATTTTATGTTCTTTTTGGGCTTATAATTATGCTATATTAAATCATTATGAGGAATTTGATTTTCAAAATAAAAGTATAAAACCTACTTCAAATTTTGACAAATCAAATTTAAATAGTGAAAAAATGATTAATGAAACATTTCTTAATCTAAAATTGAAATCAGATTTTTTAATAATTTTTTTTGATTCCACCTCAGTAGAACAACAATTCGTAACAAAATATTGGAGTAAAATTCAACCATTTCCAAAGAATGACAGGAGTTACACTTACAAAAGATTTTTAGAAGTATTGAATGCATTAGAAGGCAAAGAACAGATACAAGTTGACCATGAAACTATAAAAGGATTTGTTTATTTTGATGACTTTGATAAGATGATTAAAACATATTTGAATTTACATTTTAAAGGTTTTTTTAATGGTGATGTTGATTTAGTTAAAAGCATCATTTTGGATTTGAAAATTACGATGGATAAGTATAAAATGATTGATGGGTCATACAAAATACCTGCTGGAGTAAATATATTTTTGGGAAAGAGAATTTAAATGAAGTCAATAATTAATTTATTAAATCAGATAGTAAGAGAAGCATTTTATATATGTGGTTATGATAACACAAATGTATATGTTCAAGAGTCCAATAGACCTGACCTGTGTGACTACCAATGTAATTCGGCTTTATTACTAGCTGGAAAATTGAATAAAAAACCAATTGACATAGGTAATGAAATAAAAGAATATATAAAAGAAAATGTTCATTTTTCTGTTAAGTTAGTCAAACCAGGATTTTTAAATTTCAAATTAAAAGATCACTTTATCCGAAATTGTTTAAATACAATGATAAAAGATAAAAATTTTGGTGTTTGTTATCCAAATATGAAAAAGAAAATAGTTATTGATTATGGTGGACCAAACATTGCTAAACCATTACACGTAGGCCATCTTCGTCCGGCTATTATTGGAGAATGTTTGAAGCGTATGGGTGTTTATTTAGGTCATCATATGATTGGAGATGTGCATCTAGGTGATTGGGGTCTTCCTATAGGTCTTGTTATAAACGAATTAATGGAAATGTTCCCTATAATCAAGAATGAATTAATAATAAAAAATGTGTATATTTCCTTGGATTTTATTACCGTTGACTTACTTGAAGATATATATCCTATAGCAAGTAAAAAATCAAAAACAGATGAAAACTATAAAGCAAAAGCTACAGAAATTACGCTTGAGTTACAAAACGGAAATGAAAAATATAAGTATTTATGGGAACATATCGTAAATTTGTCCGTGCTTGATTTGAAAAAAAATTATAAGGAACTTGATATTAATTTTGAATTATGGAATAAAGAATCCGATTCTCAAAAATATGTAAGTGACATGGTTTCATATTTTCTTGAACATAAATATGCATATATTAGTGAAGAGGCTGTAGTTGTCGATGTTAAATTACCTAGCGATAGTCGTGACATACCACCATGCATTGTATTAAAATCTAATAAAGCTTCAATTTATACTACTACTGAGTTAGCTACAATTATTGATAGGGTTAAACATATAAATCCTGATGAAATTATTTATGTAGTTGATAATAGACAAGAATTACATTTTGAACAAGTATTCAGATGTGCTAGGAAGACTCATATAATCCCCGATAACACAAAACTTGTTTTTGTTGGATTTGGAACCGTTAATGGTAAAGATGGTAAGCCATATAAAACTAGAGATGGTGGAACCATGAGATTGAATTCTCTTATAAATGAAGTGGTAGGAGAGGTCAGAGAAGTTCTACAGCACAGAAGAAACGACTTACTTATTTCTGAACAAAAAGAAATAGCAAAAGACATTGCAATTTCAGCTATAAAATATGGAGATTTATCAAATAGAATTTCAAAAGATTATATTTTTGAAATGGATAAATTCACATCATTTGAAGGAAACACAGGACCATATATTTTATATACAGCGGTTCGAATTAATTCTCTCTACAAAAAATTTACTAAAACAAGCATAGTCTTAGGTGATGAAATCAGCTATAACATTTCTGATTTTCGAGATCTAGCCTTGCAGTTACTTAAGTTTAATGGATTAATTGAAAAAGCTTTTGAAGATTTGAACCCGCAAATACTAACTTCATATATATATAAATTAGCTACTTTAGTTAATAACATATATCATTCAGAAAACATCATATTATTATCTGACGTCTCGAAAAAATGCGATTTAATGAATGTTCTATTATTGTCAAATAATATTCTTGAAGTCTGCTCATCAATTCTAGGAATGAAAATTCCTTCAAAAATGTAACCCATGAATAAGATTATGATTACCGTTAGTAATGTTTCTAAAACATATAAAAATAAAAATACAAAAAAACTTGTTGTAGATAATATTTCTTTTGATATTAAGCAAGGTGAAATTGTGGGTTATATTGGTAAAAATGGAGCAGGAAAATCAACAACTATTAAAATGTTATGTGGAATACTTTATCCAGACAAGGGATGCATATCTATTGATGGAATATCTCCACAAAAAAACAGATTAAAAAGTAATTTAAATATTGGAGTTATTTTTGGACAGAGAACGCAATTATGGTGGGATTTACCATTAAAAGATAGTTTTAGAATATTAAAAGCAATTTATAAAGTATCAGACATAGAATTTAATGAAAGATTGGAATACTTTGATGAAATCTTTCAAATTAAAAGTTTATTATCAGCTACAGTAAGAACACTATCACTAGGTGAACGTATGAAAGCTGATATAGTTGCAAGTTTAATACATAACCCCAAAGTATTATTTATGGATGAGCCAACAATTGGGCTTGATGTTTATTCAAAAGTTAAAATGAGAGAAGCAATACAAAAAATCAATCAAAAATACAATACTACAATTATGATCACAACTCATGATTTCAGAGATGTAGAGGAATTGTGTGAACGTGTAATAATATTAGATAAGGGTAAAATAATATATGATAATAATATACATAAATTTACTAAAAAGTATAGTGATGAAAAAAAAGTTATTATTAGTATTGAAAACCAAATTCAGATGATGCACTTGATTAATTCGCTTCAAAATAAAATTAATGATATTGATATTAATTTTGATGATAAGAATAGTTTTATAATAATCACATATAAAAAAGAAAAAAAGAAGTTAATGAGGATACTTAATCTCATAAATGAAAATGGTGATCTCCCGGATTTTACTGTTGTAGATAAACCACTTGAGAATATGATAGAGGATTTGTATAGAATGGAGCATAAATAAATGCCAATAGCAGATAAAGTCAGAATATATATTCCTTTTACTATAGCAACATTTAAACAACAGTTTTTGGCATATAGATCTAGACTTATAATTTGGATGATAGCTAATTTTATTACGGTCCTGTTTCAAGTATATTTATGGATTTCCATTTATTCAAATTATGAAGGTACATCAATTAATGGCTACACTTTGGTTAACATGATTAATTATATTATTGTATCAAAAGTGATAGAATCATTGACTTTTATTAATATTGAACCTATCATTTCTAGGGATGTTAATGAAGGACGTATAGCTACAAGTTTGATTAAACCGATTAGTTATAAAACGGAATTATTATTTAGGAGCTTAGGAAATATATTAGGATCATTGCTACTATTTATTCCCATATATGCAGCAATGTTTATTATTTTTAATTGGCATAGTTTGAGTGAAATTAAACTTAATCTTGGAATAGTATTGCTATCTCTAACTTTCATAATCATTAGTTTTGTAGTAAACTATTTAATAGCATTGATTTTTTCCAGTGTGATATTCAAAACAATAAGACATAGAGGTATTTATGAGATAAAAAAAACAATTATTTTACTCATGTCTGGAGCGCTATTTCCTATTGAATTTTATCCAAGTTTTTTATCCAAAATTTTAAAATATACTCCATTTATTTATCTCAGATATATTCCTGTTTCGTTTATAATTAATTATTCATTGAGTATGAAAGAGATTATTGAGTATGTTTTATTTGGTGCTTTTTGGATGGCTTTTTTATTCTTTATTGCATCTATAGTTTGGAACAAAATGTTCAAAAGAATCATTGTTTATGGGGGTTGAAATGAAAATAATTTTGTTAAACATTATTAATTACTTCAAGGTAGTTACAACTCATAAAATCGACTTTTCATTAACGATAACAAACTTAATTTTAAAACAAATAGTTAATTTCTCTTTTATTTATATTGTTTTTTATTCTATACCTAAACTTGGAGATTGGAGTGTCTATCAATTAATATATTTACAAGGATTGTTTGCAATAAATAAAGGTATCAGTGACTTGATTCTTGACGGACTATTGAATATAGAAAACATAGTACAAACAGGTAAATTAGATGGGTATTTATTGAGACCATTTTCAGTTTTATTGCAGATAATCTCAGAACAAATTGATTTAACCCAAATTACAAATATTATAATGGGAACATTATTAATTATTATCTCAACTACTAATTTAGAAATAGATTTTCAATTGCTAGATGGTTTTATTTTTATTTTTTTTCTTTTATGCAGTATTGCAGTGATATTCTCAATTAGATTAATAATTATCTCATTTGTATTTTGGACTCAAACGAGTTTTCCAATAGCCATTGCTGTTGAAAATATATCAGATTTTGGAAGATATCCTAGTACAATATATAATCGTGTTACTTCCTTTGTACTGACATATGTAGTTCCTTACTCAATTATTGCATTTTTACCAAGTGCTATTATACTGAATAAAATTAATGTTGGATATGCTTTATTGATGAAGGTTATAATAATTACGGCGATTTTACTTTTCGCTTCGCTTCGTGTTTGGAAAAAAGGGTTAAAAAATTATACTAGTAGTGGGCATTAATAATTATTATTTGAGGTGATGAAAATGAATGTAAACAAGAAAGAAAATTTGATGTTTTTAGCATTTAAAATGACAAAAATTTGTAGTGAATTAGTATTTAGAGGTAGTTTTGCATTATCAGTTTATGTAGATGATTTCGATAGAGAAGTTGATGATTTGGATGTTTCTTTACTACATAATGATAGTCTAAAAAACAAGCATATGAACTTGATTGAATTGATGAAAAAAAGTGAGATAAATATTGTTGATGATAAGTATTCTATATTAACAACGGGATATTATGAATATTCAAAGATTGATTTAACGGTAGATACAATTAAAGTCGATGGAATGATTTTAGAATATACGGATAAGAAGATTCATAAGCAAGAATTATCTTTTATTACTGGAAGTGGAGATAGTTTTTGTTTTAAAATCAATTTATATCCTATTGAATTGCTATTATTGGAAAAATATTTGTCACTTTCTAGATTTTTCTATATGGAACATAAGTTTAATGATGAAAGGTGGCTAAAAGCTCTATATGACATAGGTATCATTTCTAAAAAATACAAATTGGAAAACCTTATTATGATAGATGACTTCGAAGATAATATTGTTAAAGTTTATTTGGAACAATATGAAGTACACAAATTTTTTGATGATGATATTTGTTTTAGCAGAGTGTTTCGTTCAAAAGAATTTTTTATTAATCTAAATGATATTATGCTTGAAGCAAATTATTATAACTTTCTAAAAGCTAACAGAATAAATAAATATGCAGATTTTGACTTTGTGAAACAAATAATAAAAAAATTCACTGAATATATATATAAAAATCATAGAATAATACAAATAGAAAATAGTTATAATTCTACACAAAATATATAACTGGTAGTATAAATTTTATTATTAACTGGATTAATTGATTGTGATGGTGGCATAGTTACTTGTGAAAACTATAAATATAATTATGTTGGTTTTGGAATTTCTTTGGTATTGATGTTTTTTTGCAGCAATAAATATTGTTATAAGATCTTAAATAGAAATGCCGAATAAGAATAACTCTTGTTTGATATATATATTGAGACCAACTAAAAAAGCAGCTCCATACGAAAAAAAGCAAAACTCCGTTGGAAATAGAGTAAAACTCCGTCGAATACGAGCGATTTTAGAGTAAATCTCCGTAATGACAAGACACCCTGATTATACCAAGTTTATTTCTATTTCAAAAAGTGGCTTAAGCGCGCCACTTAGCGAATAAGTGGAGATAAACTTTTTTCTTTTTAAGGATATTTCAGCTATAATTTCAATGTATTTCTATCGTTTTTAGGACTATTTGAGTATCTAAAACTCTTTGATTTGTATGGACTGCTATGAAAAAGTGGGACTGATAACAAATATTGTAAATGCTTTAGGAGACTCTCAACTATTTATCTATGATGAGCATGGAAGTTTGGAATCTACGCAGGCAACTGATATAACCGCAGGAGCAACAATAAACAGTTCTTATATTTATGATTC
>JAHISX010000069.1 GCA_018817915.1 Bacillota bacterium | reverse complement strand
TTTGCATAGGTAGTTGATCTCCTTATATGTGATGTTCGCACATTCATTATAACACGGGATTAACTACTCTTTTTATTATCTTAAAGAGTATAAAAATATGAAGAAAAGTAGGTCAAAAAAATCAATTTTTGACACTACCTTTGATTTAAGGGGGAATGAACATGCAAGACAAAAATAGTCAATTTTGGAGAGATGAATATTACAAAAAAGAAGATGGTGAAAATGTCACTCAAAAAATACAATCCAACAATAAAGGCAGTAAGCCATGGATTGGGTTACTCATCGTGTTTTTTGCATTTGTAGCTATCTTGTTGTTAGCACACTACATTTAGTTTTTTAAAGATATAACGATTGGACGCATCATTTGACCCGTTTACTCTTTTAATGTATACTAACAAAAAGAGGTGGAATGATGGATAATCAATACAATAAATTAAAGGAATTGAATCAAACAGTAAGAAAAGATAGCTCGAGTAAGTTGTTCTATTTCTTTATGCTATTAATTACTCTAGGGTTCGTTTTACTTATCATTGACTCAAATAAGTTTCAAGGGTATGCTGTCATATCTTTTTTTATTAGTCTTATATTAGTATTTATTATGTTATTCATTTCACTCATTCATAAAGCTAAAATCAGATTACAAATGATAAAAAATACTGTTGATGTCATCTATCCTGTTGTTGCTAATAAGTATAATGCTCAGGCATTGACTGAGTACAATATTGACTCAGCTGATCAAAAAATAATTATATTTCCACTGTACCCAGATTATAGTGTCAACGAGACATTGGTATCTTTTACTGAAGAAAATAAAAGTATTGAAGCATTTCAAACTAGAATCTATCTCGCAGGTGCCGAAGGCAGAAATACACCTTTATTTAATGGGTTATATTTAAAAATTGCAATGGCGTCAACAAGTGCTTTATATTATGAAAAAGCGAACGGATTTCTTAATCAATTGACAAATGCGATTTCAAATAGACTATTTCCATCGGATTCAAGTCTGCCTACACAATTTAAAACTAAACGCGAATTCATGAATGGGAAGCTTTCATACGATTCAAAAGGAGAAGTTCCTGAAGCTGTTATAGCTATTTTAAAATATATGGAGTTAAAACATCCTGAAGTATCCTATCGTCTGGGTTTAACAAAAACAGAATTGCACATGGCGCTTGACTTATTTAAGCTTTTTCCATATGTAAAAAAATATAAAGAATCAGAATATAAAGCAATTGAAGATTTTGTTCAAAAAACATGTGATGAACTATCAGCAATCGCAAATCTCGTGATGTCTTCAAATTAGTACTCGATGAATAAAACATACAATCTAGAAATTTTTTCTAGATTTTTTTATTATACACCTATAAGAACTAGACGAACTAGAATCTCTTGTACGAAATGAGATATTTATAAATGTTGTTTTTATCACAATATTTACACAAAAAAGTTGACAATAAGACCTACTTATTATATAATAAATACGCTGTGTTAATTACACGTCAGAATTACCATTATTTTGGCCTAATAAAGCCGAAATTAATTTTTTAAAACAAAAAAGAAACACTTGGATATGTGTTAGAAGAAAGGAGAACTACAAATGCCAACTATTTCACAACTAGTAAAAAACGGAAGAACAGACAAAAAGTACAAATCTAAATCACCTGCACTAGGCTACGGTTTCAACAGTCTACACAAAAGTGAAAGTGACTATTCATCACCTCAAAAACGTGGTGTATGCACACGTGTTACTACTATGACACCAAAGAAACCAAACTCTGCTCTTAGAAAGTATGCTCGTGTTCGTTTAAGCAATCAAACTGAAGTTACTGCTTATATCCCAGGAATCGGACATTCACTTCAAGAACATAGTGTGGTACTCATTCGTGGTGGTCGTGTAAAAGACCTTCCAGGAGTTCGTTATCACATTGTACGCGGTACATTAGACGCATCAGGCGTTGCCAACCGCAAACAGTCACGCTCTAAGTATGGCGCTAAGCGTCCTAAGGCTGCAGCTGCAAAGAAAAAGTAATTAATATAAAGAAAAATCATCTATCAAAATGAAAGGAAGAAGGTGAACTCATGCCACGTAAAGGTCATATAGTAAAACGCGACGTTTTACCGGATCCTATTTATCAATCAAAACTAGTTACTCGTATTGTTAACACAATCATGGTTGATGGTAAAAAAGGAACTGCCCAAGGTATTTTATATGGAGCATTCAATCGTGTCAAAGAAGCTACTGGACGCGAACCAATTGAAGTGTTCAATGAAGCTTTAAATAATATTACCCCAATATTAGAAGTTCGTTCACGCCGTATTGGTGGTCAAAACTATCAAGTACCAACTGAAGTAAGAGCTTCTAGAAAACAAACATTAGCATTGAGATGGTTAATCAATTACGCACGCTTGCGTAATGAGAAAACCATGGAAGAAAAACTTGCGAAAGAAATTATAGACGCGTCACAAGGTTTAGGAGCGTCTGTGAAGAAACGTGAAGATGTGCACCGCATGGCTGAAGCAAATAAAGCATTTGCTCACTATCGCTGGTAAGTAAGGAGATTAAAATATGCCTCGTGTATACCCATTAAATAAAACCCGTAATATTGGCATCATGGCTCATATCGACGCGGGAAAAACTACAACGACTGAAAGAGTTTTATACCATACTGGTAAAATTCATAAGATCGGTGAGGTTCACGATGGTGCTGCTACTATGGACTGGATGGCCCAAGAACAGGAACGTGGAATTACCATTACATCTGCTGCAACAACAGCATATTGGAAGGATTACCGCGTGAATATTATTGATACCCCAGGTCATGTTGACTTCACGGTTGAAGTATCAAGATCACTTCGTGTATTAGACGGCGCTGTTGCTGTTCTAGATGCACAAGCCGGTGTAGAGCCTCAAACAGAAACTGTTTGGAGACAAGCCACCGAATATAAGGTTCCAAGAATTGTTTACGTTAACAAGATGGATAAGATCGGTGCAGATTTTGCCCGTGCCATCAAGACGATGCATAATCGCTTAGGAGTTAAAGCTTATCCTATTCAGTGGCCAATTGGTGCTGAATCTGATTTCAATGGAATCATTGACATCATTGAAAGAAAAGCATACTTGTATGATGGAGACGCTGATGAAGTTAGTAAAGTAGTACCAATACCAAAACATTTGGTTGAGATCGTTGAACAAAAAAGAGAAGAACTTGTTGAGGCAGTTGCTGATTTTGATGAAGATTTGATGACAAAATATCTTGAGGGTGAAGAAATAGGCATTCCTCAGATTAAAGCTGCAATCCGTAAAGGAACGCTTGCAGTCAAATTTTTCCCAGTAATTTGCGGAAGCTCATTCAAAAATAAAGGTGTTAAATTGATGCTAGATGCAGTCATTGATTACCTTCCAGCACCAACTGATGTTGATGCAGTTGTAGGTCATGACAGTTATGGCGAAGAAGTGAGACGTAATCCTAGTGATGACGAACCATTTACAGCTTTAGCATTTAAAGTTATGACAGACCCATATGTTGGTCGTCTAACATTCTTTAGAGTCTATTCAGGCAAAATCACTGCAGGTTCTTATGTACACAATACAAATAAGAACAATAAAGAAAGATTTGGCCGTGTGCTTCAAATGCATGCAAACCATCGTGAAGAAATTAAAGAAGTATTCGCAGGGGACATTGCAGCAGTTGTTGGACTCAAAGATACAACTACTGGAGATACACTAACTGGAGAAAGAGATGATATCATCTTAGAATCTATGGTATTCCCAGAACCAGTAATTAACGTTGCTATTGAACCAAAGACAAAGCAAGACCAAGACAAGATGACTTTAGCTTTATCAAAACTTGCAGAAGAAGATCCAACTTTCAAGACATTTACAGATCATGAAACTGGCCAGACAATTATTGCTGGTATGGGTGAACTTCATTTGGAAATTATTGTTGATCGCATGAAAAGAGAATTCAAGGTAGAAGCTAATGTTGCTGAACCTCAAGTATCTTATCGTGAAACTATCGCTGGTGAAGCTGATATCGAAGGTAAATTCGTACGTCAGTCAGGTGGTCGTGGTCAATATGGACACGTTGTTATTAAATTTGAACCAAACCCAGGTAAAGGCTTCCAATTCGTAGATAAAATCGTTGGTGGTGTCATTCCTAGAGAATACATTCCAGCTGTTCAAAAAGGTCTTGAAGAAGCACTTCCAAATGGTATCATTGCTGGTTATCCAGTTATTGATATTAAAGCAACACTTCATTATGGTTCTTACCATGATGTCGATTCATCCGAAATGGCATTTAAGATTGCTGCTTCAATGGCACTTAAAGAAACTAAGACGAAGGCTCATCCTGTTCTATTAGAACCTATTATGGATGTTGAAGTTGTTGTTCCAAATGATTATGTAGGTAACGTTATTGGCGATTTAACGTCTAGACGTGGCCGTTTAGAGAGTCAAGAAGGACGTGGTAATGCTGTCGCAATCCGTGCCAGTGTGCCTTTATCCGAAATGTTCGGATATGCAACTTCACTTCGTTCAAACACTCAAGGACGCGCAACATTTATGATGCAATTCTCTCGTTACGAACGTTGTCCAAAATCAATTATGGAAGAAATTATTAAAAAGCGCGGAACGAACTAATTATCTTGCAAAAATGTATATTTTAATATACAATGATTATGGTTAAACAAAAATTTAAAAATAAAATAAAAAATAACTAATTATAGGAGGAACTATTTAAAATGGCAAAACAAAAATTTGAAAGAACAAAACCACATGTTAATGTTGGTACAATCGGCCACGTTGACCATGGTAAGACTACACTTACTGCTGCGATCACTACAGTTTTCGCAAAGCAAGGGTTAGCAACAATTAAAGATTATGCATCTATTGACAGTGCACCAGAAGAAAAAGCACGCGGTATCACTATTAATACTGCACACGTTGAATATGAAACACTAAAGCGTCACTATGCACACGTTGACTGCCCAGGTCATGCTGACTATGTCAAGAACATGATTACAGGTGCTGCTCAAATGGACGGTGGTATCCTAGTTGTTTCTGCAGCAGATGGTCCTATGCCTCAGACAAGAGAACACATTCTTCTTGCTCGCCAGGTTGGTGTACCTAAGCTTGTTGTATTCATGAACAAATGCGACATGGTTGATGATGAAGAATTATTAGACCTAGTTGAAATGGAAATTCGTGAATTATTATCAGAATATGATTTCCCAGGAGATGACATTCCTGTTATCCGTGGATCTGCATTATTAGCATTAAACGGCGATCCTAAATGGGAAGCTGGCGTACAAGAATTAATGGATGCAGTTGATTCATATATTGATGATCCAGTACGCGCTACTGACAAACCATTCTTAATGCCAGTCGAAGATGTCTTCACAATTACTGGTCGTGGAACAGTTGCTACTGGTCGTGTAGACCGTGGACAAATTAAAGTCGGCGATCCTGTTGAAATCGTTGGTATCACTGATACTAAACAAACAGTTGTAACAGGCGTTGAAATGTTTAGAAAATTATTAGATTTCGCTCAAGCTGGTGACAACATCGGTGCACTTCTTCGTGGTATTAACCGTGATCAAGTAGAACGTGGTCAAGTATTAGCTAAACCAAAATCAGTTAACCCACACTTCAGATTTGAAGCTCAAGTTTACGTACTTTCAAAAGAAGAAGGCGGACGTCATACAGCATTTTTCTCAAACTATCGCCCTCAATTCTATTTCCGTACAACTGACGTAACTGGAGTTATTACACTTCAAGAAGGTACAGAAATGGTTATGCCTGGTGATAACACTGTCATGATCGTTGAATTGATTCACCCAATCGCTATTGAAGAAACTACTAAGTTCTCAATTCGTGAAGGCGGACGTACTGTTGGTTCAGGATCTGTAACTAAGATTCTTGAATAGTCTTAAAAATTTATAAAATCAGAGGTCTATTTAGGCCTCTTTTTTGTTGCTTTTTTTGTTTGAATGAAGTCTTAATTTTTTTTTAACAAAATGATGCAAAATTGTTACAAATCATTAGGAAAAGCGTATGATAAAAGTGAGAGGGATTGTGAAGTGTATATCCCCAATAATGAACAGCATAAATCATGCTGGTCGATGATGAAAACCTTACGAGCTAGATCTAATTTTTGGAGCATTTAGCGCATAATAGATAGTCACCACTACAGATGATTTTACTAGAATATCAAAATCAGAAAGAGAGGTGAATATCCATGGCACAATTCAAACAAGCTCCAAAAGCGCAAGTACAAGCTAAGCCTGCACAAAAGGTCCAAGCACAAGCTAAACCAGCTCAAAAAGTTCAACAACCAATCAAACCAGCTCCTAAGAAATAATGCTCTAAATTAATTAACACGTACTAAGACTCTCATGTCAGGTTAGCTCCTGGCATGTTTTTTATTTTTATTGGAAAAATGATAAAAAATGTGAATTATTTTATTTTTTGCAAGTCTCTATTTTTTTTATCTATCTATGATAAAATATATTTACAGTCGAGGTGATCATGAATGATAGTTGATACACATGCACATTTAAATACAGAAGAGTATCAAAGTGATATGATAGAAGTGTTGGAAAGTGCAAGGACAAATCATGTAGATCAAATTATTGTCATTGGGATGGATAAGGCAACAAATGAAATAGCAATCAAGTTAGCACAAACACATGAGATGTTATTTGCTACTGTTGGTGTTCATCCAGGTTATGTTGATCATGAAACAACAGATCATTTAGAGTCACTGATCACAAACGAGAAAGTCGTTGCTATTGGGGAATGTGGGATCGATTTGCATTGGAGACAAGACAATTATAATTTGCAAAAGACAATCTTTCTCGAACAAATCGAATTAGCAAAAAAATATAAATTGCCATTAGTCATTCACACAAGAAGTTCATTTGAGGAAGCTTATCAATGCTTATTGCCGTATAAAGGACTAGTTACAGGTGTTTTTCATTGTTTCAGTTCGAATCTTTTAGATGCGAAAAGAGCAGTTGAGTTAGGATTTTATATTGGAATTGACGGCCCAATTACATTCAAGAAAGCAGCAGATTTAGTAGAGATTGTTGAAAATATTGATTTAAAGCATATTTTAGTGGAAACGGATAGTCCTTATTTAGCACCAATGCCATTTAGGGGAAAGAGAAACGAACCAGCATATACCAAGTATGTTGTTGAGAAAATAGCTGAGATCAAAAAAATATCTGTTGAAGAAGTCATGAATCAAACAACAGAAAATGCGTATCATTTATTTAAATTAGGAGGTATTACATCATGAAGAAGAAATTATTAAGTATGCTTGTTGTTGTTTTTTCAGTTCTAATCTTAGTGGGTTGCTCTTTAGATCTTAGAGCAGAAGTCCCATATACATCACCGATTGCCTATGAGCAATTAAGAATGGATATGTTAGCAGAAGTCATGCCATCTGTTGTTGTTGTCAAAACTGAAACAGGACATGGTTCTGGTACAATCTATAAGAGTGAAGAGATTGTGGGAACAGATTTAACTCGTTACTATATCATGACAAACTACCATGTGGTTGAAGATGGTGGAGAAATGTATATTAACTTTGGTGGAGAAATTGATGATATTGCTGTTGTAGATTATACAGGGAATTCAACTTATGATATAGCTGTTGTTCGTATCGAAACCGATGAAGTTTTACGTGTACAACACGTATCACCAATTGATGATAATACGATCACTGAAATTCTAGTTGGTCAAGATGTCTATGCAATTGGTACACCTCAAGATTTAGATAAATTCAATTATGTAACACAAGGTATTGTAAGTATGGCTTCTTATCCATACAACGGAGTAACAGGATTAGGATTGATGCATGATGCAGAATTAAATCCTGGAAATAGTGGAGGTGCACTATTCAATCTGAATGGTGAACTGATTGGTGTTAACGTAGCCAAGGTTGCTTCAATTTCTACTACTGATGGTGTCATATCTGCAGAAGGATTGAATTATTCCTTGAACATTAATAAGATTGCACCAATTATACGTGGCTTTCAAGATTCAGATTATGAAGTTGTTGTAAGAAAACCTAGACTAGGTATATCAGTTCAAGAAGTAAGTGTATTCCTTCAAGAAAATGATGCTTCATTACTTCCTGAAAATCCAGTTGGAGTTGTTGTTGTTGGATTTGATTTAACAAGAAATGCATATCTAGTTTTAGAAGAAAATGATCTTATTATTGAAATGAATGGAACACCAATTACATCAGTTGCTGACATTGGTACACAACTTGAAGGTGCAGAATTTGGTGACTCACACATCATCAAAGTGATGAGATTTAATGGTACAACATTCGTAGAAGTTACTGTGACCATCATCCTGTCATGATAGCAAATAAAGTATATCATCAATGTATAGTTAATGGCTTAACAATAGCGTTTGCCGAAAGTATGACTGGAGGATCTCTCGCTTATGAAATGATTAAAATTCCAGGAGCATCACACGTTATTTCGGGTAGTTTAATTGCTTATAGCATCGAACAAAAAATTAAGTTACTAGATTTATCTAAAACGGAAATTGATGAGTTTGGAGTGGTGAGCGAGCATGTTGCTGTATCGATGGCAAAATCGGTTAGAACTCAACTAAAATCTGATATGGGTGTCGGAGTCACCGGGAATGCAGGACCAGATAAACAAGCTTTCACGTCACATTTAGAGGCTTGGATAGCTATAGATGATCAAGGTGAAATAAGCACATACCAATTGACATTTGATCAATTATCTCGATTTAAAGCTATAAGAAAAACAGTTGAATTTGTTTATCAACAACTGAATCTCATTTTATTAAAAAAACAGTTTTAAAATGCGTTGTAATCTCATATCATATATGATATAATAATTTGGCATAAGATATATCCTTGTCTTATAAAGACCATAGACCAAAAGGAGGTGGAACAGATGAAAAAATACGAAGTTATGTATATCATCCGTCCAACTGTTGAAAGCGAAAACATTAAAACCATTGTAAATCATTTTAACGAAATATTTGTTAATTACGATAGTAAAGTGCTTGAGCTTAAAGAGTTGGGCTTGAAAGATTTAGCTTATGAAATTGAACATCACAAAAAAGGCTATTATGTTTGGTTGCTTGTTGAAGCAACTCCAGAAGCAGTCGCTGAATTTAACCGTGTTGTTAGAATCACAGAAGAAGTCATTCGATTTATTGTTGTAAAGGAAGGCGAATAATTATGATGAATAGAGTCATTTTAGTGGGTAGAATTACCAAGGATCCAGAAATGAAATCGACACAATCTAATATTGCCGTAGTTAGCTTTACTCTTGCAGTCAATCGTCAATTTAAGGATCAGTCCGGAGAGAATCAAGCTGACTTCATTCAATGCGTCGTATGGCGCAAACAAGCAGAAAATTTAGCACGCTTTGTAAAAAAAGGTGCATTACTAGGTATCGAGGGTCGCATTCAAACGAGAAATTATGAAGCGGACAACGGTACACGTTATGTTACGGAAGTTGTTTGTGATTCCGTCCAGTTCTTAGAGAGCAAGGGCGATAACACCGAAACAACTTACCAAAAAGATACGGACACTGCAGACAACGATGAGTTCTACGAAACAAGTAAGCAACTCGCTGCAGAAGAAGATCTACCATTTTAAGGAGGAAACAACATGCAACAACAAAGACGCGGTGGCGGTGGATTCAAAAAACGCAAGAAAGTATGTTACTTTACACAAAATAAAGTTGAACACATAGATTTCAAGGATGTAGAGCTATTAAAGCGTTTCATTACAGATCGCGGTAAGATTTTACCAAGACGTGTAACTGGAACATCAGCTAAATGGCAACGTCCACTTGCGATAGCTATCAAAAGAGCTCGTCATATGGCATTGTTACCATTTGTCAAGGACTAATTAATTCAAACTGCATACATATGCAGTTTTTATTTTCAAGAAACTGATTTTTAATTGAATTAGCATCATATTATTGATATAATATGCTTAAAGTAGGTGGTTCGCATGAAACGATGGCTATTCTTAATACTCACTTTGATTGTTTTTGGAACAAGTATTTATTTATATATTCCATATTTTCAATTTGAGTCAGCCACACAACTCACTTCATTTATTTTATTACTGGGCAGTTTTGTCCTTATTTTTGTGTCGGTATATGTTACATTTAACTTTCAAAATAGACAAAAAGTAAAAACATTGCAAAATAGATTATCCATGTGGACTAAGTTATCCTATCATGTCAATCAAGTAGGTGATGAAGTTTTTAATGAATTACCTATAGGGATTATTGCCTTAGATGAAGATTTTGAAATCAAGTGGGCAAACCCACATGCTAAAACTATATTTGATCCTAAAATCACCGGTAAAGATTTAAAAGATGTTCATCCGCAACTTCATTTAGCAGCAATGAATAATAAAATTCAATTCATCATTCAAGTAAAGAATGAAAGTTACGATGTCACATATCGTGCAGAATATAAATTCTTCTACTTATTTAATGTGACCGATCGTGAAACTGTTAAGCAAAGATATACAGAACAAATTCCTGCTTTAGGTATCATCTATTTAGATAATTTGGATGAAGCACTAGGATCGATGGATGTATCAGAACAGTCAAGTTTAAAAGGTGAATATTTAGCAGCGATTGCCGACTGGGCAAACAAATACAATGGATTCTTAAAACCATATTCAGATGAACGACTTGTTGTCGTATTATCTCGTAAGCAATTGAATCTAATGATTCAAGATAAATTTGATATTTTAGATAAGATTCGCTTGATTTCTGTACAAAACCAGGTTCGAGTGAGTGTTTCCATGGGCGTTGCCTCATGGGATGTCAATTATGAAGAACTTGGCATCTATGCTCAAAATGCGATTGAACTTGCTGAAAAGCGTGGTGGAGATCAAGTCGTTGTTAATATACAAGATCAAAAGATTGCATATTTTGGAGCTAAAAATGATGCTTCAGCTAAAAATTCTCGTGTAGGTGTTAGAATTAATGCCCAAACGATTAGAGACTTCATTGAAAAATCATCAAACATTATCATCATGGGTCATAATCAAGCTGATCTAGATGCTTTTGGTTCAATGATAGCTGTTTATCATATGGCTAAAGCAAGTAAGAAACCAGCTCACTTAGTTGTTGATGTGCCTAAATTAGATAGTACGGTTCAAAAGATTTTCGAACTAGTTAAAGAAGACTTACCGGCATTAGTCGAAAATTGTACAGATTCGGAGTCAATCATCAAATTAATAAACCCTGATAGTTTGTTAATTGTTGTTGATACGCAATCACCTAAAATGGTGATGAATCCTGATATTTTAGATAAAGTGAACAAGCTGATCGTCATTGACCATCATCGTGCCAGTGAAGAAAGCTTTAATGCAATATTTAGTTTTATTGAGCCATATGCTTCATCAACAATTGAATTGATGATGGAGTTACTCAATTTTTATAATATGGAAGAAGAAATCAAGATATCACCTTTGGAAGCAACCATTATGTATGGTGGTTTAGTTGTTGATACCAACAATTTCAGTTATAGAACTGGAGCAAGAACTTTTGAAGTTGCTGCTAAGCTTAAAGATTTAGGTGCAGATGTGACAAGCGTCAAATTATGGCTTCGTCGCGATTTGATGAGAACACTCGAAATCAACAACTTATTAGGCAATGTTGAAATTTATTTAGAACGATTTGCATTTGTGATCACATCAGATATTTATGAAGATCGTATCTTATTAGCACAAGTAGCTGATGCTGCACTACAAATCAATGGCGTAGATGCTGCTTTCATGATTGCACGTATGAACTCAAATATGATTGGTGTTTCAGCAAGATCCTATCAAAATATTAATGTTCAGATTCTGATGGAAGCATTAGGTGGCGGAGGCCATTTAAATAGTGCTGCTGCACAAATTAAAAACTCATCTGTACACGAAGTGTACGATCAATTAAAGAATTATATCGATTTAGAATATGGTGGAGGTGGAGAGCCCGTGAAAGTTATTTTATTAGAAGATGTTAAAGGCAAAGGTAAAAAAGATGACGTCATAGAAGTTGCTGGTGGTTATGGCCAATTTTTAGTCACACAAAAGAAAGCTGTTACTGCATCAGATGAAAACCTTGCTGAACTCAATAGAGCAAAAGAAGAAGCATTTGAAGAAACTCAAAGACATATTGATTTAATGAAGAAACTCAAGGCTGAAATTGATAACAAGAAAGTAACCCTTGGCATTCAAATTGGTCAAGATGGAAAACTCTTTGGAAGTGTAACAACCAAACAGATCGTTGAAGAGTTTGAAAAAGAGCACCACATTTTAATCGACCGCAAAAAGATTGAAATCTCAAGTGAAATTAATTCGATAGGTATATATACTGCTACAGTTTCACTACATAAGGATATCAAAGCACTATTTGAAGTACATATCATAGAAAAGTAGGGGAAACTATGGCGAAGAGCTTACCACATCATCACGAATCAGAACAATCGGTTTTAGGCGCTATATTTCTAGACCCTAAACAGATCAATTCAGTGATTGACCAATTAAATAATGAAGACTTCTTTGAACAAGGACATGCTTTAATCTATCAAGCAATGAAAGATTTATTTGTTGATAATTTGAAGATAGACTATACAAGCGTTGCT
Organism: Bacillota bacterium; assembly: GCA_018817915.1. Classification (GTDB taxonomy): domain Bacteria; phylum Bacillota_I; class Bacilli_A; order Acholeplasmatales; family Acholeplasmataceae; genus Peloplasma. Next base: position 25,827 of record JAHISX010000069.1, on the reverse strand, counting down.
TCTAGACTTGAACAAAATCAAAATTTACAAAAAGCTGGAGGTATGAAATACCTTTTGCAATTATCTGATGCTGTTCCTTCTGTTGCCCATTTAGAGACTTATGTTGATCTTGTTAAAGATGAATCTTTAAAGAGACAGGTTATTTCACTTGCTGGAAGTATTCTTGAAGAAGGATATCAAGGAGATCTTGATGGTAATGACTATTTATCAAAGGCTGAGGAGAGTATTTTCGCTCTTGCTCAAAAAAGAAAAACCTCTGCATTTTCATTTTTATCAGAGGTCATTCATGAAGTTAAAGATAAGATGGAAAGAAACAGGGATAAAAAAGGTGGTATCACCGGACTTAGAACTGGTTTTTCTAATCTAGATAATATTACTGCAGGTCTTCAACCTGAAGAACTCATTATTTTAGCTGCTCGTCCGTCCATGGGGAAATCTGCCATGGCAATGAATTTAGCGCTAAATGTAGCTAAAAGAAATAAAGATGGTCAAGCAGGTGTAGCAATTTTCAGTTTGGAAATGAGTAATGAACAACTTGCAGGGCGTATGTTGAGTTCTGAATCAAATATTGAAAATATGAAGATTAAGACAGGGCATCTTACGCCAAAAGAATGGCAATTTCTTGAAGGTGGTATGCAATCATTAGCAAAACTCAATATTGCATTTGATGATTCTGCAGCTGTTACGGTTGCTGACATAAGAGCTAAATGTAGAAAACTTAGTCAAGAAGATAAATTAGATTTTGTCGTCATTGACTATCTTCAATTGATTAAGGGTGATGATCGCTCAGGTAATCGTCAAGAAGAAGTAGCTAAAATCTCAAGAGGTCTTAAGCAAATGGCAAGAGAACTTAAAGTTCCGGTGCTTGCCTTATCTCAGCTTTCTCGTGAAGTAGAAAAAAGAGAAGATAAAAGACCGGTATTAGCGGATTTAAGAGAATCCGGAAGTATTGAACAAGATGCGGATATTGTTATGTTCTTGTATCGTAAGGATTATTACGAAAGAGATGAAAAGAATTTAACCGGTGAAGTTGATTTAAGTATCGCTAAGAACCGTCAAGGTATTGCTGGTGTTTCATTACACTTCATGTTTGATACAGCATACTCAAGATTTACTGCACAAGCTGATCGATTTGAAGACGAAAAAAATAAAGACTAAAATGATTAGAAAATTAACATTATTTGATGATTTAAATCGAGTTGCACAAATTATCTATCAAACTGATGCATCTCTATTCCCATTTTTATTTGGCAAAAAAGAAAAAGCGATACCCCACTTGAGCAAACTCATTAGTTTAGACAATAATTCTTTTTCTTATCACAATATTCATATAGATATCGAAGATAAAATTGAGGGTATAATCATTGAGTTAGATGCTTCAAAGCATCTAGATGAAACAAAAGATTTTAGTCAGACTTTTTCGTTTGGTCAACTGATGATGCTAGCAATTAAGCAAACACTCCTGTTCCCAATCTTGAAACACAAAAACAATGAAGGAAGATACATCCAAAATGTTTGTGTTGATAAAAATTCGAGAGGAAAAGGGATTGGAACGCTATTGTTACTCAATGCTTTCGATCGAGCAAAAAAAGAAGGCATTAGTAAATTGTTCCTCGATGTCGAAGTCAACAACAAAAAGGCCATTGCTTTATATGAGAATCATGGGTTTATCAAACAAAAGACGAAAAGAATTTGGTTTATCTTTCCAGCAACATATTGGATGATGAAGATATTATAAAACATAAAAAAAGTAGAAACTCCGAAAAGTTTCTACTTTTTATTCTTTTAAATTATTTTAGTGTCGATGACAACATCCATACATGTTTTTCAAAACTTGCGATTGCACCAATTAACATATCAGCTGTTGTTTCTTCGCCTTTTTCTTGAGCTAGGAACAATGCTTCTTTGAATTCAGTAACAAGCAATTTCATGTCATCTAAAATATGACCAATCATATCTGCTGCTTTTTCATCTCCTGATGCTTCTTTAAGAGATGTTACGGCTAGATAACCCTTAAGATTAGAAACGGGCTGGCCACCGATCATTAACAATCTTTCTGCGAATGCGTCATATAATTCATTGACTTCATCGTAAAATTCTTCAAATTTTGCATGTAGTGGATAGAAATTAGGTCCACTGACATACCAGTGAAAATGATGTAATTTAGTAAATAGTACACTTAAATTTGCTACTTGCTTATTTAAAGCTACATAAAGTTTTTCCATAATTATTACCTTACCTTTCTTTTTCTACTCTTTAAGTATACCACTATTTGATTGTAAATGCATGTATCACGACTTATCACAAATGATGTGAATTCATGATATTTTTTTTATTCGGTGTATCTTTTCCTATGGAAAATAAAAGTGATATATGGTAATATTATCTAGCAGGTGATGAATATGTATGATCGATTAGCTTTAATAGAAAAGCAATATCAAGAGATTCAAGACAAAGTAGCTTCAGGTAAACTTGAAGTTAAAGAAATGACTGGATTACTTAAAGAATCTAGTTCTATCCAAGAGACGGTTGAGACATATCGTTTTTTTAAGGATAAATCAAATGAACTTAAAGATTTAGAAGTCATGATAGAAGATGAAAGTGATCAAGATTTAGTCGAAATGCTTCAACTGGAAATTGATCGTTTGAATGAAGTTTTATCAAAAACTGAAGATAAACTTAAAATATTGTTATTACCTAAGGATCCTAATGATGACAAAAACGTTGTTGTTGATATTAAGGGTGCGGCCGGTGGTGATGAAGGTAATATCTTTGCTGGCGATCTATTAAGAATGTATTCCAAATACGCTGAATCCAAAGGATGGAAGATTGAGATCCTTAATGCGATGGAAGGTGCTATGGGTGGTTTCACATCCATCGAATTCATCGTTTCAGGTAAACTCGTTTACTCATTTTTAAAGTATGAATCTGGTACACACAGAGTTCAACGTGTTCCTGAAACAGAATCAATGGGACGTGTCCATACATCGACAGCAACCGTTCATGTGATGCCTGAAGCAGAAGAAATTGAGCTTGATATCAAATGGGATGACATTCGTGTGGATACTTATAATTCAAGTGGTCCAGGCGGGCAAAGTGTCAATACGACAAAATCCGCAGTGCGTTTAACTCATATACCCAGTGGTCTGATGGTCGCTTGTCAAATTGGTAAGAGCCAACATGAAAATAAAGCTAGTGCTTTTAAATTGTTGAAAACAAGATTGTTTGATTCTATTTTAGAAGAACAAAATTCAAAAGTAGATGCCGAAAGAAAAGCAATGATTGGCCGTGGAGATCGTAGCGAAAAGATAAGAACTTATAACTATCCTCAAAACCGTGTTTCTGATCATCGTATCGGTTTAACCTTACAAAGATTAGATGCCATTATGGAAGGCAGATTGGATCTTGTTTTAGAACCACTTTTAAACGAATTCCAAAAGCGTCAGCTCATGGGAGAAAAAGTGTGACCTACGACAAATTACTTAAAATAGCTTATAAAAAAGCCAATTTAAAGAATAAAGAAGAAGAAGCGGTTAAACTGCTTTTAATGGAATTATCTCATCAAGATCCTCACCAGTTTTATTTACATTTACAAGATGAGGTTGAAGATAATTTCGAAAATGAATTTTTAGCTAAACTAGATTTATATATCAATCAAGATATACCTGTTCAACACTTAATTGGGCACTCTTATTTCTTTGGTTATGCCTTTAAGGTGAATGAAGATGTCTTGATTCCAAGAAGTGAAACTGAACAGTTAGTTGAACATGTGCTTTATTATTATGACCAATATTTTATTGACCAAACACTAGATGTTCTTGATTTAGGCACAGGCAGTGGTTGTATTGGTTTAACACTAGCTCTTGAAGCAGAAGCACTTAATCTAACCATTTCTGATATTAGTAAAGAAGCATTAAGGGTTGCTACTTTTAATGCAGATAATCTTCACGCGAAAGCAGAAATAATCCAAAGTGATTTGTTTCAAAATATAAAAAAGCGATATGATATGATAATTTCAAATCCACCTTATATCCCTGATTCTGAGGTTGTGCAAGACATCGTCAAAAAAGAGCCTAGTGTGGCCCTTTATGGTGGAAAATTTGGTGTTGATTTTTATGAAAAAATTATCAAGGAATCTTTAAATTTTATTAAAGATAAAGCGCTCATTGGATTCGAACATGGCTATCAACAAAAAGCCCAAATATTAGCTTTTGCCCAGCATTATTACCCAGAAGCTAAAATCATTCAAGTCAAAGATTTAGCTGGCAAAGATCGATTTACTTTTATTGGTATAGGAGGCGTACTTCAAGATGAATAAAGGTGATTTAATCATTATTCCAACGGACACTGTTTACGGGTTAGCCGCTAAGCTTTATGATGAAGAAGCATTACATAGAATCTTCGAAATTAAAGGTAGAGATCAATCTAAACAAATTCCTATTTTATGTCATCAAATCAGCGACCTAGATCAGATTGCTATGCTTAATGATTATTCAAAAAAGCTCATGGAAAAGTTTTGGCCAGGTCCAATTACGTTTGTCCTTAATACAACGGAAGCATTTTTTCACTTAACAGGAGAAAAAACGATTGCTGCAAGAATTCCTAATCATTCTAAAGCATTAGAACTAATTAAAAAGTATGGAGTATTAAGAGTTACAAGCTTAAATAAAAGTGGTGAGCCACCTCTTTCTGATATCACACATATAAGACAACAATTTGGTCGATTTGTTTCTGATATTTACGAACAAAATTTGGAACAAAGTGATGTTTCTTCCACAGTTGTTGATTTGACGCATGAAAACGTCCAAATATTACGACAAGGAACCATAACTGAAAAAGCCATCAAAGATGCACTCAAAACAACATAACGATTTTAAAGCGTCTAATTAAGTCTTTTCGGAGACTTTTTTTGTTCATTTTAGCAAAAATGGTATATAATAGATAAGGTTATGAAAAGAGGTAACTATGGAAATTAGAAATATAGCAATAATTGCGCACGTTGATCATGGAAAGACGACGCTAGTGAATCAACTTTTGAAGCACAGCGAACGTTATGATGAACACGCACAATTAGATGATCGAGTTATGGACTCAAATGATATCGAAAGAGAACGCGGGATTACAATTCTCGCTAAAAATACAGCCATCATTTACAAAGATTATCGAATTAACATTTTAGATACACCAGGTCATGCTGATTTTGGTGGAGAAGTTGAAAGAATCATGCACATGGTGGATGGTGTTTTGTTGTTAGTTGATGCTTTTGAAGGCGTTATGCCTCAAACAAGATTTGTTCTTAAGAAAGCACTCGAAGCCAAATTATTGCCAATCGTCGTTGTCAATAAAATTGATAGAAAATTTGCAGATATTCAGAAAACTGTTAATGAAATTTATGACCTATTCATTGATTTAGGTGCTGATGAACATCAATTGGATTTTCCAGTGCTCTACGCATCTGGTATTCAAGGATTAGCAAATTATAAACCACATTTAGATATGGATATTAAGATGGCTCCAATTTTGGATACCATCATCAAATCCATTCCAAAACCTAATCAAGATCAAACAGATCATCTTCAATTTCAACCTGCATTAATCGATTATAACGATTATGTTGGAAGAATGGGTATTGGCAAGATTTACAAAGGAACTTTAAGAACAAATGATACAGTTTCATGCGTTCGTATGGATGGATCGATTGTCACCTTCAGAGTTCAAAAGATTTTACAAAGTATGGGTATGGATAAATTTGAAGTTGATGAAGCTTATTCAGGTGATATCGTATCACTTGCTGGACTACCTGACATCCATGTTGGTGAAACCATTTGTGAAGTGGGATTTGAAGAAGCACTACCACATCTACATATTGATGAACCAACTGTTCAAATCACATTCTTAACAAACTCATCTCCTTTTGCAGGTAAAGAAGGAAAATTCGTTACTGCATCAAAAATTGATGAAAGATTATTTAAAGAAACACAACGTGATGTTAGCTTAAGAGTTGAACGCATTGGATCAAGTGAAGCTTGGACTGTATCAGGCAGAGGCGAACTCCATTTGGGTATCTTAATCGAAAATATGCGTCGTGAAAATTATGAATTTCAAGTTTCACGTCCAAGAGTAATCGTAAAAACCATTGACAATGTGAAGTGTGAACCATACGAAGATGTTCAAATCGATTGCCCAACAGAATATGTTGGAACTATCATAGAAATGTTAGGAGAACGTAGAGGTGATTTAATCTCTATGCACCAAAATGGTGATTACAGTAGAATCCATTACATCTTGCCATCACGTGGTTTGATCGGATTCATGACCATGTTCTTAACAGCAACAAAAGGTTATGGTATCTTATCTCATATTTTCTTAGACTATCGTCCATCACTTAATGAAACTGTTGGCAACAGAAGAACCGGTGCTTTGGTCTCGATGAATCAAGGTATGACAACAGCTTATGCTATTGGAAGACTTGAAGATCGTGGAAATATGTTTATTGATCCAAGAACTGCTGTATATGAAGGCATGATCGTTGGAGAAGGTAATAAAGACACCGATATGGTTGTCAATGTGACCATGGAAAAACAGCAAACAAATATGCGTTCAGCTGGTAAAGATAGCACTGTTGTTCTAAAAAAACCACAAATTATGAATCTAGAGGCATGTATGTCTTTTATCGACGATGATGAACTCATTGAGATCACACCTAAGAGTATTCGTTTGAGAAAAGCATTACTTAGAGCGCTCGACAGAAGAAAAGCATTTTTTAATGAAACCAAAGAATAAAGGTGCTTGTCATCTTTTTCTTTTGCTCGCACATGTACTTGCACAATAAAAACATGTTTTTATGTTATAATTATCTATGAGTCAAATGATGGAGGTATTTTATGAGAATTGCAATTGGTAGCGACCATGGTGGCTATGAATTAAAGGAATACATTAAATCCTATTTAGCAACAAAATCGGTAGATGTAGTTGACTTTGGTACCACTTCAAATGATCCAGTTGACTATCCAGATTATGGCAAAAAAATCGGACTTGCAGTCACGGAAGAAGATTTTGATTTTGGTATCGTTATATGTGGTACTGGCATTGGAATCAGTATTTCTGCAAACAAGGTTAAAGGTGTTCGAGCGGCTTTGGTCTATGATGAATTCACAGCAAGATTAGCTAAAGAGCACAACAATGCAAACATCATCGCATTAGGTGGAAGAACGACATCAAATGAAGAGGCAATTAAAATATTAGATGCTTATATGAATGCAACTTTTGAACTTAGACATCAAAAAAGATTAAATAAAATAAATGAAATCGAGGAGAATGAATAGCATGAGCAAAGTCGTCATACTTAATCACCCCTTAATTGATCACAAGATGGCAAAGATTAGAGACAAAAGAACAGGGACAAAAGAGTTTAGAGAAAGTGTTTCAGAAGTTGGTGGTTTAATCACTTATGAAATCACTCGTGATTTCACAACGATTCCTAAAACCATCGAAACCCCTATTTGTGAAACAACGGTTTATGAATTAGAAAAACAAATTGTTATTGTTCCAATTCTTAGAGCAGGTCTTGGTATGGTAGATGGTATTCATGACATCATTCCAACTGCAAAGATTGGCCATATTGGTCTATATCGTGATGAAGAGACGTTACAACCTCAAGTTTATTATTCAAAATTCCCTTCATGTATTAAAGAAAGTGTTGTTCTAGTTGTTGACCCTATGCTAGCAAGCGGTGGTTCTGCATCTAAAGCAATTGATATATTAAAAGAACATGGAGCAACAGATATTAGATATGTTGGTCTTGTTGGATGTCCAGAAGGTATCGCAAGATTACAAAAAGATCATCCTGAAGTCAATATTTATCTTGCAGCTCTAGACAGTCATTTAAATGAAATTGGGTATATTGTACCTGGTCTTGGAGATTGTGGGGATCGGTTATTTGGAACGAAATAAGATATCAAAAACCAAAAAATTGTTTATGAATTACATGCTTATCATGCAATTCATTTTCAGTGTATTAGGCTTAGCACTATTAGGCTATTACATTGGAACTAAAGTAAACCCTGATTCAAATCTACCTACATTACTCACAGCTATAGGTACAGCACTAGGTGTATTTGTTGGATTTGTTACACTAGTAAAAATGATAAAAAGCGAGGAAAGATATGAAAGAACTTCACGTCATTAGCATCATCGGTCTAATATATTCAATCATTTTAGGCCTCGTGACTTTTATCTTTTTCAAGGAGTATTTGATTTTTTCAGTCCTTGGATCTGCAGTATCTTTATTTAATCATAGCCAAATGATTCATGCTACAAAATTTGGATTAAAAACTGAACGCGTGGTTCTTGCCATCATTCAAAGATATGTAATGTATCTTATCATTATTGTATTTGTATATTTTGATACAAAAGGACAAGCAATGAGTAATGTCACGACAAGTTATGTTTTCTTACTTCTTGGTATTTTTTCAACCAAGATTGGCATTTATATTTATCATACACCACTCATTAAGAAGAAATTGGAAGAAAAGGCGGTAGAAGAAAATGAAACTTCTGTATGAAAATTTTCTAGAAGTCATTAAAAACCCACCTGCTTATTTCGTTACATCTTTAGCAATCATGGTCTTTATTGCAACTTTTTCAATTATCGTTGGCCGTATCATTGAAAAGATGGATGTAAGAGCGAAACCTAATAAATTAATCACTGTCGTTATCGAAGGTATTGGTGGATTTAATAAATTCATTCAAGGTTACGTTGGAAAACAATGGCAATATGTTACTCCATTTGTTTTAACGATGACACTTTATGTATTTTTATCCAATATTTCAGGTGTAGCAGCACTAGATGCTCCAACGAAATATACTGCAATTACATTTTCGATGTCATTGATGTCATTCTATATTGTTCAATCAACTGGAGTGATTTCAAAAGGAGCAAAGCATTTTCTAGGTATTTTTCAACCTTATTTCCCTATGCTTCCTTTGAATCTAGTGAGTGAATTCGTTCCAATTTTATCCATGGCACTGCGTTTGTTTGGTAACATCGCCGGTGGCGCATTGATCATGACTTTGCTTTATGGATTACTTGGTTGGGGATCAATACTTGTTACTCCACCATTCCATGCATTATTTGATATTGGGTTTGGATTAATCCAAACTATAGTAATTGTTCTATTAACCATCATATTCACTTCGATGAAAATCAGCGAAGAGGATTTTGAGATAATTAAAAAATAAAAAAAACAAGGAGATGGAAATATGTTAGATTTTATTAATTCAGTTTTACCAAATGTTCTTGATGTGATTCCAAATGAATTTTTTAGAAGTGGATTAGCTTACATTGGAGCTGGTATCGCAGTTTTAACAGGTCTTGGTACTGGTATTGGTCAAGGTATCGCTGCTGGTAAAGCAGTTGAAGCTGTTGGTCGTCAACCTGAAGCATCAGGTAAGATTACCGTAACAATGATCGTTGGTCAGGCTGTTGCTGAAACGACTGGTATTTATGGATTTATCATTGCAATTTTATTATTAGGTAGATAAGATTTTAAAAAAAGGACTGATATTGTGATTTATGCAAATGTATTTGATGATGTAATTAAAGCAATTGAAGATGGTCTTTATTCAGCGCTCAGAAATCCTTCGATTGTGCTTTTGAATATCATCGCTTTTGTTATCCTTGTTTTCATTGTGAAAAAATTCTTTTGGCAAAAGATCACTGACTTCATTGAAAAAAGAAGAGTCGTGATGATGGATGCTTTGGAAGCTGCTGACCGCGAAAAGCTTCGCGCTCATGAGCTACAAGAAAAATCTGCTAAAGATTATGAAGCAATGAAGGAAGAAACAAGACAACTAAAAGAAAAATTATCAGTTGAAGCTTATAAACAACAAGAAGAACTGATAGCTAATGCAAAAAAAGAAGCAGCACGTAGATTGGAACAAGCACAAAAGGATATTGAATACGAAATTCTTCAAGCAAATGAAGAAATTAAGCAATCAATTAAAGATATTGCCTTTGCTGCGGCTGAAAAAATTGTCAAACGTGAAATTGATGAAGAAGTTCATCAAGATATTATTGATGAAATGATTCAGAAAAGAGAAGCGTAATGAGTGTTTCTAATTATGCAAAAGCGCTATATGCGGTAGCAAAAGAACAAAACAAAATTGATCTCATCACTGGTCAGTTTGATATTTTTAAAGATATGATCAAAGAGGAATGGATTTCCATGATGGACTCACCCATGCTCTCCTCTGATGAGAAAATGGCGAAAATTGATGCACTTGATTTTGATGCCTCGTTTTTAGCTTTTCTCAAAATGCTCTCTTCTAAGCATCATATGCATTACTATTTAGAAATATATAATGAATGGATTCATATGTCACGTAAATTTCAAGGTATTGCACATATTCATATCTATTCAGCTAAATCAATAACAAAGGAACAAGAAGCAACCTTGAGAAAGGTTATTCAACCAAGATTCCCTAATCAAAAACTAGATTTTAATATAACGATTGACGAACATTTACTTGGAGGCGTCAAGATTGTCCATCAAGGTCAATCACTTGATCGCTCCATAGCACGTGAACTCAAAGAGTTATATACGATAATTTAAGGTGGTGTAGGTATTGTCAAAAATTAGAGTCCAAGAAATGACAGAAATCATTAAAAAGCAGATTGAGTCATTTGAACAAGACGTTAAACTAGAAAATATAGGCAAGGTCCTAAGTGTTGGTGATGGTATTGCTATAGTATATGGTCTCCAACAAGCCATGATGGGAGAACTCTTAGAGTTTCCTCATAATGTCAAAGGTCTTGTTTTTAACTTAGAAGAATTAAGTGTCGGTGTTATTCTTTTAGGAGAAAGCGAAAAAATCAAAGAAGGCGATTTGGTTAAAACAACCAAGCGTATTTTTGAAGTACCTGTCGGTGAAGAACTATTAGGTCGTGTCGTCAATCCTTTAGGCGAACCTTTAGATGCTGGTGGAGCAATCAATGCTAAAAAATTCCTTCCAGTAGAAAGAAAAGCTCAAGGCGTTATGGCTAGAGGATCAATCAATGCTTCCATGGAAACGGGGATTAAAGTTATTGATGCTTTAGTACCAATTGGTCGTGGGCAAAGAGAATTGATCATTGGCGATAGACAAACAGGTAAAACAACACTTGCTGTAGATACGATATTAAACCAAAAAGGTAAAAATACAATTTGTATTTATGTTGCGATTGGTCAAAAAGAATCCAGTGTCTCCACATTGGTTCAACTATTAAATCAACATCAAGCAATGGATTATACCATTGTTGTGGTCGCTGGCGCATCACGTGAAGGAACACTCCTTTACTTAGCACCATTTGCCGGAGTTACTATGGGTGAATACTTCATGGAACAAGGTAAAGATGTTTTAATCGTTTATGATGATTTATCTAAACATGCTGTTGCTTATCGTGAATTATCACTATTACTTCGCCGTCCACCAGGACGTGAAGCATATCCAGGGGATGTCTTCTATCTACATTCAAGACTTCTTGAAAGATCAGCACGCTTAAATGATAAATTAGGTGGAGGATCAATTACTGCACTTCCAATCATTGAAACCAAAGCTGGAGATATCTCAGCATACATTCCAACCAACGTTATTTCTATTACGGATGGGCAAATCTTCTTAGAGGCAGAATTATTCTATTCAGGAATTCGTCCAGCAATCAGTGCCGGATTATCTGTTTCCCGTGTCGGCGGTGCCGCTCAGTGGAAAGGGATGAAGAAGGTTTCAGGTACAGTACGTATTAACTTGGCAAACTTTAGAGAACTTGAATCATTTGCACAATTTGGTTCAGATCTTGATGCGAGCGCTAAGAGAAGACTCGAACGTGGTAGAAAGACTGTTGAAATCTTGAAGCAAGATGTTCATGAATTGATTGAAATGCCAACACAGATTGTAACCATCTATGCTCTATCAACTGGTCTTATGGATGATTTAGAAGTTGATCAGGTTAAGACGCTTGAAAAAGAAATCAATCAAGGACTTCATATGAATGAACTTGGGCAAAAGTTATATAAGCATTTAGTTGATACTAAAACCCTTCCAGATACGAAAGAACTCGATGAGTTTATCAATAAGCTGAAGAGGATGATTTAGTATGAGCTTAAAGGATATTAAAATGAGAATGCAGGCTATTGAAAAAACTGCCTCCATTACTCAAGCAATGCATAATATTGCCTTATCCAAAATTAAAAAGTCTTCTGTCCTTCTAAATACAACAAAAGCATTTGTTATCAAACTTCATGATATTCTCAATTATGCAAATCAAAACATTGATGAAGAGCATCGGTTAACATCCATAAACGAAGGAAAGACAAGACTTTATGTTTTGGTCACAAGCGATCGTGGACTTGCCGGTAGTTATCATAGCCAATTATTCAAAGCTTTTCTTGATGAAGTCAAAGATTTGAAAAAAGAAGACTATCGTGTCTTCGTCCTTGGTAAAAAGGGTTATTATTTTGCACAAAAAAAGAAATTACCGATGGTCAATAAAGAGATTATCTATAACAGAGACGATATCACGACAATGTATTTTAGACATTATGCTGATTTGATTAAAGATGCGTTTATGCAAAAACAAGTTGATGAAGTGATTTTGTTTTACAACCACTACGTCAATACTGCAACTCAAATTGTTAAGAAAAGAACAATTTTACCGGTGATCTTCGAAGAATCAAATGAACCAAAAAGAGAATTTATATATGATAGTACACCAGAAATTGTGTTAGATCATACGATTAATATTTATATTGAAAGTAGTATATTCACAGCTTTGGCTGATGCTAAATTAAGTGAACATGCATCGCGAATGATTGCGATGAAAAGTGCGACTGATAATGCGAATGAAATTGTTGAAAGATTACATACAATTTATCATAGAGCAAGACAGCAAGAAATTACAAGTGAGATCATTGATGTTATCAATGGCTCCAATGTGTAGGAAAGGAGATACAAGATGAAAGGTAAAATTACACAAATCATCGGACCGGTTGTTGATGTCTATTTTGAAGACGAACTTCCTGCTATTTATGATGCCCTTATTGTTGAAAATGATAATGGAAAAACAGTTACACTAGAAGTTGCTCTTCATACAGGCGACAATGTTGTTCGTACAATCGCTTTGGAACCTACAGAAGGATTAAGAAGAGATCTAGTTGTCACAGCAACCAATTCTTCAATTCAAGTGCCTGTTGGTAAAAAAGTCTTAGGACGCATCTTTAATGTTTTAGGTCAACCTATTGATGGATTTGAATCATTAGACGATCAACCACATATGAGTATTCACAGACAAGCTCCAGATTTTCATGATTTATCAAGTGAAGTTGAACTCTTGGAAACCGGAATTAAAGTTATTGACTTATTAGCACCATACATCAAAGGTGGTAAAATTGGTCTATTTGGAGGAGCGGGTGTCGGAAAGACAGTACTCATTCAAGAACTAATCCACAACATTGCACAAGAAAGAGAAGGTATCTCTGTATTTGCTGGTGTTGGTGAAAGAACAAGAGAAGGTTATGAACTATATACTGAAATGACAGAGTCCGGTGTTATCAATAAAACAGCACTCGTCTTTGGTCAAATGAATGAGCCACCAGGAGCAAGAATGAGAGTTGCACTTACTGGTTTAACTATGGCTGAGCATTTTAGAGATGAAGAAAAACAAGATGTTCTTTTATTCATCGATAATATCTTTAGATTTATTCAAGCAGGTTCTGAAGTATCAGCTCTTCTTGGTAGAATGCCATCAGCAGTAGGATATCAACCAACCTTAGCAACTGAAATGGGTCGATTACAAGAACGTATTACTTCAACTAAAAACGGCTCTATTACGTCTATCCAAGCGGTTTATGTGCCAGCTGATGACTACACAGATCCAGCACCAGCGACTGTTTTCTCACATTTGGATGCAACTACCAACTTAAGTAGAAAACTAACTGAAATCGGTATTTACCCTGCTGTGGATCCGCTTGCTTCAACATCTAGAGCTCTTTCTCCACAAATTGTAGGTAAAGAACATTATGAAGTTGCAAGAAACGTTCAAAAGATGATTCAAAGATATCATGAACTTTTAGATATCATTGCCATTTTAGGTATGGATGAATTAACAGATGAAGATAAATTATTAGTTCATAGAGCAAGAAGAATTCAAATTTTCTTATCACAAAATACACATGTTGCTGAACAGTTTACAGGTGTTCCTGGATCATTTGTTCCACTGAAGGAAACAGTACGTGGATTCAAAGAAATTATTGAAGGTAAGCATGATGATTTACCTGAAGATGCATTCATGATGGTTGGTACCATTGATGATGCAATTGAGAAGGCGAAAACACTATGATTTTCAATGTGCTAACACAACAGGGGACATCTTACACAGATGAAACCACTTATGTGGTTATTCACAATGAAGATGGTGAATTGGCAATCTTAGATAACCACATTCCAATTATCCTTCAGATTAGAACTGGATATTTAAAGTTTGTAAGAGATAGCTATGAAAGTTTTCTTATTGTTGAACAAGGTGTTGTTGAATTTAAGGATAATGAACTTAACATCTTAGCGCTAGAAGCCCAAATGGGTGCAACCTTCGATCAAGCACAACATGCATTTGACACCATGAAAAAGGAAAAGCTACAACTTACAAAAAAAGAAAATATTGATTTTTCTAAACAAGAACGTGATCTAAAAGAAAATATAACCAAGAGTAAAGCAGGACAAATTTAGGAGGTAAGTAAAATGGATGAAATCATTTATTTTGTATCCTTGACAGTTTTCTTTGCATTAAATCTTAGAATATTATGTGCATTACATATAGAAAACAAGTTTGAAAAAATGAAAATTTGGGAAATTAAAACTGCGTATTTTTTGATTGCGCTTATTGGTGGACACATGCTCGCTGAGATCATGCTGAAATTATCTCAATTATTCACAGCAAATTTATAAGAAAAAACGCATAGGGCTTCCTATGCTTTTTTATAGGAGAAGAAGATGAAAAAAACAATAATATTCATGATGATCATTTTCATGAGCATCGGTTTAATCGGTTGTGAGAATATTGATTATGAAACGTTATTTGAAACTAGATCGAATGAAATTAATGATTTGATACCTGATACGATCAACTCTAATTTTGATTTGCCTATTTTTGATGATGTTGATGTGACATATGAATACAATGGATTAAGTTTTACTGAAGAATTCATCTATGAATCTCCTTTTTACGATCAAGATATAACTTTGAATTATATCATTCGAAGAGGTAATAATGCAGGAGAATTTACAAAAACTATTCATTTGATTGCTGACGATTCAGGATATAATGGATATAAACTTTATATTGATTTACCCTATTCAGTAGAAAATGTAACTAAAGATGAATATACTCAAGCATCCGTTCAAGCAATTATGACAAAGAATGGAACTGCAGTAACAGAAGTTGATACAGATGCTGCTAAAATCAGAGGCAGAGGAAATTCAACTTGGTTCTCATTCCCTAAAAAGCCATTTAAATTAAGATTTGATGAAAATACGTCGATATTTGGTATGCCTAAAGCTAAGAACTATGTTCTTTTGGCTGAATATGCAGATAAATCATTGATGAGAAACACTGTTGTTCATAAATTAAGTAGCTTGATGGATCACTTGAGTTATTCTCTAGAAACAAGATTTGTTGAATTATATATCAATACAGTTTATATGGGTTTATATGTCTTGACAGAACAGGTAGAATTCCATAAGAACAAGCTTGATGTTGAATCGATTGCTGGAATTGTTGATACCGGATATCTTTTTGAGCTCGATATGAGATTGTTTGATGAGTTTTCAGAATTAAATAGCACGTGGTTTCTTGTATATGGATATCCATATGCAATCAAAGAACCAGATAGCGATGATTTAGAATATTCACAAGTCCACGCTAATTATTTAACAGATTATATGGTAACTGTTGAAAATGCACTTCGTGATAAGACTGGATATGAAGAACTCTTAGATGTTGATGGATGGATTGATTTTTTCATCATTCATGAACTTACTAAAAATGTTGATGTAGGATTTTCAAGTGTTTTCTATTATAAAGAAGCCGGTGGACCTTTAAAACCAGGGCCACTTTGGGATTTTGATTTTGCGATAGGAAATGCTGATTATATCGATTATGGACCAGAAAATTTTTATGGCATGAAAGATTATAAAAATAGATTATTTAAATTAATGATGGATGTTCCAGAAATTAGAATTCAGTTTAGAGAAAGATTTAATGATGTATTTTATGACATGTTACCTGAAGTTTATGACATGTTACCTGTTCTATCCCAGTCTATTTTGACTGAAGCAAACCGTAACTTTGATAAATGGAGTATTATGGATATATATGTATGGCCAAATCCAGAAGAGGTTATGAACGAAAATACTTTTTTAGGTCAAGTATCTTATCTAGAAATATATCTTCATGAACGTTCTAATTGGATGTATGGAATTATGTTTGAAGATGATTACATCAATGGCATCTTTGTTTAACATGAACAAACTCATTAAAATTTTATAAAGGGAGAATTTTAAATGAAGAATAATAGTAGTAAAAAATTTATTTTCATTGTGACATCTGTATTTACTATCATTACACTCGCCTTTGTGTTTATTCTTATCCAAAATAGTCTCAAGGAAGCTGAGTTCATTATCGATGATCAAACAGGAGTACTTGAGATTACTGGAATGTATGATAAGACCATAACAATTGATCAAAATACAGAAATTGCTCTCGTATCTCCACTTACGATCACAAGAAGAACCAATGGCTCATCGATTGGCGATATCAAGAAGGGATATTTCACATTAGAAGGAGACTTACCAGTTTACCTTAATTTAGGAGATGCCTCGCTTAACTGGATTGAAATCATCAATGGAGACGATTATTATTATATCAACTATAAATCGGAAAGTGATACTACACAATTACTGCAGGATTTAATTGATTTACAGTCATAAAAGACGTTTATAAATTAATTAAGGAGATTATCATTCACATGAAAAAATCTTTAGAATTACTCATTGGAAGAGATTCAAATCCATGGATGGTTACTGTCATGCTGATTGCACCCACACTGTTTACTGTATTCATCTTATTTTCATATTCATTTTCTTGGAATACAGTGATTACAGCAGTACTTGCATTTGATATTTTTGCTGGACTCATATCAAATGCTAGAGAAGAAACACATACTGCATGGAAAGAACTTCCTAAGAAGTCTTTAATCTTATTTGTCGCATTTCATTTAACTGTTTACCCACTGTTTGTCATTTTATTCCAGGTTGATATGTGGCTGATGATATTCATGCTGGGCATGCTTTTTGCTAAAACCTCATTTTTTATGATTGGAACAGGTTTGTTTGTAACGAAGAATTAGTATCGATGATCAATGAAGATTGTCTAAAAATGAATTTGATTTAACATGAGTAAATTAACAACTTTCAAAGGGGATAATAATATATGAAAAATTTGTTCAAAAAATCATGGTTTATAGGAACATTAGTTATTGGTGTACTGTTCATTGTGTTCTTGATGAACCTATGGATTATGTCTTTAAAACTAACGTCAACATACCAAGGTGATAATTTTTGGTATCTCGCAAATAATCTAGCTGATGGCGAATATGTCAATATCTTTGCTTTCATCTTTAAGATTCTATTTTATATTTCAATTCTTCCTTTACTCTTATCTGGGTTTAGTTTTTTTAAAAAGAATAATTGGGGATTCATGGTAGCAGTCACATATTCTCTTGGATTTGAAACTGTATTGATTGCTTTTCAATCAATAAGTAGCTATTTGTCAATATTTGCTATTATTCTAATCATTTTGAACATCGTTTTAATCGCTGGTACATATGTCTTGCTTATTTTCAGAAGAAAAGCACTCAACCGAGAAATTGGTCTTAAAAATGATGAAAAAGAAACTCAATTAAGTCAAACAAAGATTCCACTAAGTGTCTTATTTATTGATATCGCTTCAATTGCCGTCTTTTTGACAACATTTTTTATTCCATTGTATTCATTTGTTGAATCAGGATCTACATATTATGCCATTATTATTAATGTCTTGCTTTTTGGAGACACTAAAATTGATGTTATTATTTATTTTCTTGTTAATTTTTCTATCTTTTTGGGTCTTTTCCTATACTTTGCACAATGTCTCTCAAATTATTTTTTTGATAAAGAAACATTTATTAATAAATCAAAAACACTCATTACGTATACTTTCGTAGCAACATTACTATTTTTCCTTATGGGATTAGGTTTGGATATTTATTACACACTCGGTGGTAATATCACCCAAACAATCTCATTTATTCCAATGCTATTGATGGTTGTAGTCATTTTCATTTTCGCCGTTTTTCAAGGTAAATATTATGCGTTTACTCATATATCTAATGGAGTAAATAAAATTAAATATTCCAAAATAGAACCACTCTTTTATGTTATATTGATGACTGCTATTTCAGTATTGATGTTGCTTCTTCCAATAATTAAATATGATATTATATCAGGTTCTTATACAAATACCGTCAGTTTAACTGGTCTTAATATTTTAAGAGACTATGCTAGTTTAGATCCTGGTTATCGTATTGTTGCTTTTGTTCTAGTGGTCATGCTTATTTCTGTAGGTCTTTGTTTGGTTATCAGCATAACAAGTTACCTTTCTAAATATAAACAATTTAGTTCAGTAGTTAAATTAGCAACATCAGTGAATGTCTTCTTCGTGTTTATCATTTCTATTTCGGGATATTACTTCCAAATTGCTAAAGAAATTAATCAAGCTATCATTTTAGATGTTTTTGATTTTTATGGGATTAATTTACCGGATGCCTTAAATTTTGATTATACCATCAGTACCGATGCCATCTATGCATTGCTTGCCTCTGTTGTTGTATTAGTATTGATTTTTATCAGAAAAGGATTTGAGAGAGATGAAATGAGTTTATTGGATAATAGCTTATTGCCTTTGAATCATTCATCAGCTTCAAGTAGTGATTTATCATCAAATGGTATAGATGATCTGAATTACCATCCTTTTGACCCATGTTATGCATTTACTGATCTAGATTCAAGAAAAGATTTGTTTAGCCAAGATCTTGAAAATAGGGGAGCATATAGGGTGAATGAAGCTACTTTAAATGAACTCGTTAATTTTGTTGTAGAATACGCAAGAAATTCAAGACTTCATTTATCATATACACCAGAAGATATTGCTACTTTTGTTGCAGGCCTTGGAGCAAGTAAACTCTCAATTCTTCAAGGGATGTCAGGAACTGGTAAAACGAGTTTGCCAAAGATTTTTTCAGAAGCTATATTTGGTAATTGTGAGATTATTGAAGTTGAATCTTCTTGGAAAGATAAAAACGAGTTATTAGGATACTATAATGAGTTTTCAATGAACTACACACCTAAAAAATTCACACTAGCACTTTATAAAGCAGCACTTAATCAAGAGATATTTACTTTTATTTTGCTCGATGAAATGAATCTATCTAGAATTGAATATTATTTCTCAGATTTTCTATCTCTGATGGAAAACGAAGAAAATCATAGAGAAATTAAATTGATCAATATTAAATTGACCAGAAAAGAAGATGAAGAAGAAGTCGATTATCTAGCGCTTGATTATGGAAACACACTTAAAGTACCACCCAATGTATGGTTTATAGGTACAGCGAATCGTGACGAATCAACATTTGTCATATCGGATAAAGTTTATGACCGCGCACATACCATAAACTTTACAAAGCGTGCTCCTAAAGTACGCAACTATTCAAATCCAATTTCAAAACAATATTATGATTATCAGACGATGAATCAATTGTTTGATCAAGCAAAACAAAAAGGTGATTTTGATGCTGAAAATAGTGATCTTATTAAAAATGTAGAAGTATTACTTGCTCCATACAATATTTCATTCGGAAATCGTATTTTAAAACAAATTGAAGATTTCGTTAATATCTATAAAGAGTGTTTTTCAGATGAAGATGTAGAAAGCGAAGCAATTGAAAAGATTCTATTAAGTAAAGTGGTTGCTAAACTAGAAGTAAAAACGATTGATGATAAAGAAAAACTTGAGATGGAATTTGAAAAATTAAATTTGAAACTATGTGCTGAATTTATCAAACATCTCGATAATGAATAATATGAATAAAGATGTAAATAAATTAAATGTAGAAGAATATAATCGCTTTGCTTCGCTTTTAGAAGGCATTCAAGATTTTCTTAAAAAACATCGAGTTGTAACTTATATTGAGTTTGACTACTATGTCGTACATGATATGACACTGTTTTCGATTGAGCCTGATTTTGATTTTGAAAAATTAGAAAAGACAATTCATCATATCAAAAAATCAACACCAGCAATAAAAAGAATATTTAGCAAACCAATTATCGTTTTAAAAGACACAGATGATGTTTTACCTGTCGAAAATGCACGTATCATTAATCAAAATACTTTACTTCATTTAGCTAATCACGGACAGTTTGTGTCTAACATAACAAATAAAGGTGTAAAGCCTAGAAAATTGTTAACGAGAATCTATGAAGATGAGTATAGCATTTATGAAAATATCATTTTCTGCAATTTTGTTGATGAAGTTCTTTCAATGATTAAGAAAAATCGAAGAACATTAAATAATTTGCTGTATGCTAGTGATATTATGAGGTTTAATTTACTTGAAAAAATCAATCATGTGAATTACTTTTTAGCTTTAGGAAAGCTACATACGGGGTACATTAGAGACTTTAGTCAATATTTTAATTTATCAAGAGAAATGTTAAACGAATTAACATTCATCAGTCAAGCTATTAATCCAAGGCTTTATAAACCGGTCTATCAAAAAAATATCAATAGAAATAAAAATTTAAGACTTAAAAAGACCAATATTTTTCTAATGCAAAAAGACTACCATCAAGTTTATAAAACATACAAGTACTTACTAGGTAGTCAAAATAAAATTGAAGAGAAAAAAGAGATTGTTGATTATGAGTTAATGGCAAGAAATTATCTGACTTATGTGCAAATGCTCACTATTTTTGCTGTTGGCCATTTCAATTTTGAAATAGATCCTCAATACAAAATAGATTTAAGTTCTCTTGATATTAAATTTTCATTTAAAGGTTGGAAATTGGATATCTTTAACAATAATAAAAAAGAGATCTTGCTATATTTCACAAAAGATAAAACATATAGAATCATGATAGCTAACACTGTCTATAATATTAAAACACTTAATAGTTATAAAAAAGATTATGGTTTGGATGAAGTTA
This sequence comes from Bacillota bacterium, assembly GCA_018817915.1. Taxonomy (GTDB): domain Bacteria; phylum Bacillota_I; class Bacilli_A; order Acholeplasmatales; family Acholeplasmataceae; genus Peloplasma. Next base: position 4,491 of record JAHISX010000069.1, on the reverse strand, counting down.
TTGTCGTTAATCAATTTGATGGAGATTATCTTGAAAGAAATGATGTGTATATCAGTATGGAAGATATTGACTCATTTAGAAGGATACAGCAAATCATTCTCAAGGGCATGGTTTATTCAGATAAAAAACGAGATGTTTGTCCTTTCTGCGGAGGAAAACTCCAAAAAGATCCATATCACGATTTTTATCAGTGTAATGATTGTATGACTCAAATCAAAGAAAGTGTATGTAAAGAAACAAATAAGCCCTTTTTCTATACCGATAATACACATCTGAAAAAACATGTGATTAACAAATCTAGTTTCAAGAGTGATGATGAATGGTATTATGAAAAACAAATAGAATCCTTAATGTATTTTAGAAATATTACTAAGATTAACCAAAATGGCGAAATAATTTGTCCATATTGTAATAAGACTCATGAAAATTCATAATATATTTAGATAATTCTTAATAGAAGTATAGGAAATAGATTTACAAAATAATAGAACTGACGTATTTCAATTAAAAAAGCGATGATATCGCTTTTTTGTGTAATAAGGATTTAAATTAATTGGCTTCTTTTACTTGTATAGGTTTTATTTTTTTTAACTTACCTAAATATAAATAATCGAGAAAATAAACAAAATAAACATAGACAATAGCTGATGCGAGCATGATGAAGAATTGATTAACTCCTTCTATTTGGAAAGGTAATGTGCCATCAAGGAATAAATAATCAATTTGTTTATTGATTAATAATGGTTGCAGAAATTCAACATTAACAGTTAATAGTAATAAACCTAGAATAACAAATACACCTTTTTTCACATCTAATTCATAAGCCTTAGTTGCCATTAAAATGATTGGAATAGCTACAATTTCATAATGTGAAAGTATACTATCTAAAATATTTAAAGTCAAATATTGATCATTGAATATTCCATAAGGAATAATAAAAGCAAGCAGTGCGCCACTAATACCGGTAATCATAATAAAATCTTTTCCTTTTTTTATATCAAATATCATGTAAATGGATAAAAGGATAGTATTGACATTACAAAGATAAAATGGCCAAAAAGATTCAACGACACTGACACCTTTATAAACTCTAACAATTCTGTTTAGGATATAAATGGTAAATGAAATATAAGCAATAATTTTCATTTTCTTATGGATATATTCTGGGGTCTTATTTTTTAAAAGTATGATGAATAATATAATTGTTGAACCTGATAGAAATAAAGCTAATTGATGCACTGTGCCCATGGTGTAATCCCCAGGGTTAAAGCCGTCGATCATGAATTTCCTTAAAAAGTCTAGCATACGGCACCTTCTTTACCATGAATTTAAATACTTTAACCATCAAAAATAATTATTTATATTATACCATTACCTCACAAAGGTATACAATGCATATCATTGATAAAAGATAAAAAGAACTTCTTAGTTTATATACAATATAACTGAGCTATTGATTCACAAAAATATGCCACCTTTAAGTTATACATTTCTGTCTATAAGTGATAAACTGTATGTAACAAGACCAGAGGTGTAAGTATGGCATTAAAGAAGAATAGATTGTTAGAATCTCTCGATTTATTAAGAGATCAAATCAAAGAAGAAGAAAATCTGCGTACAGGTAAAACACCTATTGTCTGTACAGATAGCATATTAGAAGAGATATCTAAGAAAAAACCACTAAAAATTAGTGATTTTTTAGCTATATCCGGTGTGAATAATGTATTTATGGATGAATACGCGATGCGCTTTTTACAAGTTATTCTTAAATTCCAAAATGAATCAGTCAAAGAAGTTCAGGTTTCAAAATCGGCATTTAAAGTATTGGATCACTATAAAGATCGATTAACGAATATTTCCAGAAGAAATTCTAACCTTTATATGGGTAAAATAACAAATAAAAATTGTTTTGACATATCTCTACTTGATCATAAAGCAGATATCATAGACTTTCTTACAAATAAACGTGTGACATCCATGAAGTTGCAAGCTCAGTCTACTTCAAGCGAAGAAACTCAAGAAAACCATATCACGACACTTTATAGAGAAATCAATATGAGTGAAAAGGAAACCGGATCATATGACCTTTACATCGCATATCCTTATATTGAAGGTGTATTTAAGCATGATAATTTTGCTATTAAAGCACCGCTTCTATATTTTCCAGTAAAACTCACTAGAAATAAACGAGAATTTAGCATTAAAAAAGATAAAGATAAGGATATCATTTTTAATCGTGACTTATTACTAGTTACTGCAAAGATGGAAAAAAATGATATCGATTCTAATGCACCTTTTATCTCTACTTTTAATCAAGCAACTTTGCATGATGTAGTTATACCTTATTATGTAGCCAATGGTGTCAATATTAAAGATACTAAAACTGATTTTTCATTTAGCCTCTATAAAAACGAACAGAAAGATCAATTCACAAGACATCATAAGAAAGGCATTTTTGAAATCAAAGAGTATATTACGCTTGGTAAATACAAATTATATTCATCGATGATTCAAAAAGATATGAATTCTATTTTAGATTCTAACAAGTACAATGAATTGTTGAGTGGGCTCATCGATGAAACAAACTTATATGCTGAAGAAAAAGATGTTAATTTTAAGATTGCAAATGATCCGGTTGATGAATCAAGACTTTCTTATATTAATGATATGAATTATGCCCAAGAAAAAGTAATTGATTTGGTCAATAAAGAACAAAAATTAGTCATTTGGGGACCTCCAGGAACTGGTAAGAGCCAGACGATTACGAGTTTAATTGCAGCAAGTGTTTTAAAAGGCGAAAATGTTCTTGTCGTTAGTGAAAAGAAAGTTGCATTAGATGTTATTTATTCAAGATTAAAAAATGCCTCGAAGTACACAATGTTTATTGATGATTCTGAGAATAAGCAAGACTTCTACCAAAAACTCAAAGAATTCATAAGTCCAACACCACCTCAACGAACAATTAATAATGATGTATTCAAATTAGAAGAAGAAATCAATGAAATATTAGAGACGCTAGATAAATCGATTGATTTGCTTTATAACCAAAGTATTCAAGATGTTCCTATTCACAAATTGTACACAAGATATGTAAAAGATAAAGATGTCATGGATGATCTGACTCCTAAGAAAGTTCATCAAATGTTTAAACATATTTTTGTTAAACCAGTTTTTAAAGAGCTTGTTTCGATTGAAAAAACATTTGATAAGTTAAATCATTTAAATGATTATATGGCATATGAAGAAATGAGCCATGAGCATCCATTGTTATTAAAATTAGAAACAAAAATTAGTAGAAGCAATCGCATCGAATTTGAGCAATTTAATACTGATTTTTTTGACTACAAAGATAAATATCAAAGAGCATGGTTTTTTAAGAAAAGATCATTAAGAAAGAAATTTTTACAAAACAATCAAAAACGTATTCTATTCTTAACGAAGAAGAAGTCATTCAATAGAAAATATTTCAGACTTTTATTAACCGATGGAAGATTACACAAATATGTTCATGAGAACCTGAATAACCTAGATAAGTTAAAGACTAAACACGAGCAACTTACCGAAAACGAAGTTAAGTTTCTAGATATGCTGCTTCATCATCCTTTAGTCAAAGATATCCCTAATATTGCTAAACAACGCCATTATCTATTTGACGCCTTTTTCACTGGATATCTAGAAGATTACAAAGCCAAAAATCAAAAGTATTTATATATCCTTGAGAAATATCAAGAAAAAGTTGATGAACTCAATCATTTAATGGAAGAAAAGAAACATGTGACTACTGAATCATTTGAAATGGAACTTTACAAATATGCTCTTAATTTTTCGAATACGAAACGCATCATGGATATTAAGCATATGTTGGATAGTACACGCAAATTAAGCATTAAAGCATTCATAGATAAGTATCAATTAGAACTCATGAATAACATCAGAGTTTGGATGATGACCCCTGAAGTAGTCAGTGCAATTGTACCTTTAGTTTATGGAATGTTTGATTTAGTCATCTTTGATGAAGCATCTCAAATGTATGTAGAAAAAGGTATTCCCGCAATCTATCGTGCTAAAAAAGTTGTTATAGCAGGAGATACTAAGCAGTTGAGACCGTCATCCTTAGGAATTGGTAGACTAGAAGACGAAGATGAGCTGTTTGAAGCAGAAGACCTACAGGACATCTCAATGGATGCTAAGAGCTTGCTCGACTTAGCACGGTATAAATATAATGAAACAATCTTAAATTATCATTATCGTTCAACTTATGAAGAATTAATAGCTTTTTCAAATTATGCTTTTTATGAGGGGAAACTCATCGTTTCACCAAATCAAATGGAAAGTAAAAAACCACCTATCGAATAAAATGTACCCTATAAAACGGACTCTTTGAAAAAAGACCCTGGCTATAGGGTTTTTACTTTATAATAGAGATAATAGGAAGCTGGTGATGAAATGGGATTATATTATTTCACAGATGAACAAGTCATAAAATTATCA
>JAHISX010000068.1 GCA_018817915.1 Bacillota bacterium | reverse complement strand
GATTCATGACGAATCTCTTTTAAACATGCCAGAAAACAGCTGGTTTTGATATGTTTTCCACAATGAGATGGCTAAGATAAAGAAAAAAGGACTGCTAAGTCCATGAAGAAAATTAAATCTTCATTTCGTTACAGCCCCTTTCTTTTTCGTTTATCTTAAATTAGAGATTTAAACTTGAAATCCAAGATTTTATGATTTCCATATTTGATTCCAAATTCTTTTTTACACTGAGTAAACCGAGAGTGCCAGCAAACATATTATTGACTTCAATAGCTGCTTTGGCATGTTTTTCAACTTTTCCTGGTCCACCGTCATGAGTGTAGAAAAAGTAGATTTGTTTCCCTTTAAGATCATCTATAGCAAAGAAACTTTTAATTGGTGGAGCATAAGTTCCTGCCCAAATTGGTGTACCAATAAAAATAGTGTCATATAGGTTAATATCTAAGTCAAAATCAATCAATGAAGGAGATTTCTTCATAAAGACTTGAGAACCACCCCAAAAGTATTTACTAAATCCTTTAGATTTTAATTCATTGACAGGTTTGATGTTGAGCAAATCACCATTTGTCAATTTTGCTATTGAGTTTGCAACTAATTCAGTTGTTCCTTCAAAAGAATAATATACAACGAGAATTTTAGACATTGTTAGCTCCTTTAGTATAAAAAATTATTAAATGATGCAATATATAATTTTTTCATTTTTTTATCCATCACTAGCCTTATCTCAATTTTATCATGAAAAGTTATATTTACTTAGTAACACATTAATGATTTAAGACTGTAATCTATAAGGTATATATATTATATGTTATAATACAATTGAAAAAAGGAGGTTGAATCATGTTAAAAAGAAGAATTATTGCTGTGATGCCTTTAATTAGTTTATTATTGTTTTTAGGTGCAGGTCTTTTTTTAGATAAATGGGCTTTGGGATGGACGTTTTTCTTACTTATTCCAGTCAGTTGGATTCTGCTTACTGGTCAACCGTTGAAGAAATTTAGTGAGATTATGCCTATGATCAGTTTAATCTTATTTTTGTGGTTAGGATTTGGTTTGGAATTATGGCATTCAGGCTGGTTGGTTTTCTTATTGGTCCCTATTGTTAATCTCATTGTTGAAAAACGAATTAATGCGAGAAAAATGGTGGGTTTGGTTATTACGGCTGCCTATATTGCTATAGGTTTAATTTGGAATGAATGGCATCCAACATGGATAATATTTTTGTTAATTCCCATTATCAATACGATCTTTTTCCCACAAAAAAATGCTTTTGTAGAATTTAGAACTGAAAATATTAGATCTAGATTTAGAAATATCATTATTGATGAAGAAAAAGATGAAGATAGAAATTAATTTTTTCATGCTTTAGAACAATCACGCTCAACTCGAGTCATTTAATCATACTCGAGTTGAGTTTTTAATTTGCTACATATAAAATGTTATGATTAATTTAAGAAATCGGTTTCCTTTTTTAATTTTTATGGTATGATGAAATTATAAATTCATTATATTTGGAGGTAATTCATGTTTAAAAAGAGCATTATACTCGTACTTATTATATTTTTATTTGTATTAAGTTCATGTGCAAAAGATAACGATCCACTGCCACCTACTGACGAAACACTTCCATTATCAATTGAGCAAGTACTTGGATTAGAAGATATTGAAGTCATACAAAATGAATATTTCGATCCTTTAAAAGATGTGGAAGTCATCAATCAAAATGGTGATGATATTTCATCAATGTTTGAAGTTCATGGATTAGTCTATTATGGTGTGACAGGTTCTTATAATCTTACCTATCAAATGACATATGGTGATGATACGATAGATGAAACAAGAAGTGTCACGGTTAAAACAGGTACAATTCATAGAGATTCTGATACAAGAACAACAATAACTGCAACGACAATTTATGAAGAAGCTGGATCATACCGTAGCGGAAGTGCTTCAGATCTTGATCATCCAATTGCGCCACAACTACTCAATCAAGATTTACTTACGAGTGCTGTTCCATCTAATGGTTGGTGGACATCACTATTAGCAGCAAATTATGGTGCTAGCAATGGTATCTATACAAATCCTTATCGTTCTTCATTTAATAATGATGGTGTTGAAATCACGAATCCTGGCACAGGATTTGTTCAATACTGGAATCCAGATGGATATAATACAATGGCAGACTTTTCACTTGCATTACCTGATATGTATTTAAAGACATCAACATTAAGTCTTGGTTATACAACACATGTCATCGATTACAGTGATACAACCGTCAAGGTTGCGATGAGAAACACATCACAACCAGAAGACCAAATGGTTTTAACTTATGCTCAAGGTTCACCTTATATATTTGCCGAAGTTAGAGACTCAAGTTCAGCATATTTAACTTTAGGTGTTGCTGGCGTTGATAATTATGAATATTTTTCCGTAAATGGTAATCAAATCACTGGAAATTCATATATCGGTGATGGTATAGTTGTCAAACTTGTACATAAACATGTCGGATATGATACTTATCGTCCAGCGCAAGTTGGTCAACCAATATATGCTGATCGTTACTTTTTGATAAGTACACCAGACGATACAGTATTCAATTTATCAAGTTCAAATCATCCACAAGGTTTAATTAATAAAATTAATCTTGATTTAGGAGATGATAATTATTTATCAGTTGCTGCTATTCAATATTTGAGTGAAGCAACATTTTATCATGACCATGCTTATGCAAAAACGATAACTGGTGACGTATCATACAATGTTGATCATGTCGATAGTGTTGTAGAAACAAATTATAATATTGCAACTCAATACTTAAAAGCAAATAACAATAATGAACCAGTACAGTTCATGATGCCTCATCACTATCAAAATAGTGACCAAGCATTAACAGATTACTCATTCGAAACTGTTCGAGGTGAACTCATTGCTACACTTGGTTCTAGTTTCCAAACAAGTTTATCTTTTAATGGTGTATTACCAGCCATGACATTGCCAACAAATTCTGAATTTTCTGAAACGGATTTAACTTCCTATTTGACAGATTTAGGGACAAGAACTGAAATTAATGATACTGAAAACTTTTTAAATGATGAGGGACCTTATTGGAATGGCAAAGCGATATATCCTTTAGCACAAGGTATTATTATTGCAGATCAAATGGGTAATGATGCCCTTAAGGCAGAATTTATTTCAAAATTAAGATATGTTTTGGCAGATTGGTTTACTTATTCCTCAACAAGTGATGACAGATATTTATATTACAATGAAGCATGGGGAACTGTCTATTATTCTAATAATGATTTTAATACAGCATCAGAGATGAGTGATCATAGTTTCACACATGGCTATTTGGTTTATGGTGCAAGTGTGCTAGCGATGTATGATGATACATTTACTGATGATTATGGTGATATGGTTACTTTATTACTTCATGATTATATGTATCCAGAAAAAGATGATTATGATTTTGCTTATTTAAGATCATTTGATCCTTGGGCAGGACATACTTGGGCTCATGGCTTTGGTACATTTGCCGAAGGCAACAACATTGAATCTTCTAGTGAAGCACTACAATCATGGCTTGGTGGCTATCTATGGGCATTAAATATAGGAGATACTGAATTAAGAGATGCTGCAATCTATGGGTTTGTATCTGAACTGAATTCAGCTAAAACTTATATGTTTGATTATTCTGAAGAAATATTTCCTGATAAATATAGCGAATATGCATCGGTTGCAGGTATGCTTTGGGGTGGCAAGTATGATTATGCCACATGGTTTGGGGCAAACCCAACATTTATTTATGGCATCCAGTGGTTACCAAACGGCGAATATCTATCTAGTTATGCAACAAATGATACTGAAAGAGCTCGTTTATCAGATGTTTATCAAAATTACCTAAGTTCAAAAAATCAAACAATCGATACATGGTATTCAAATATGTGGAGCATTCAAGCTTTGATGAATCCAACAGTAGCGATTAATCAATTTGATGCAAATTTGATATTAAACGATGATTATCCTAGCGATTTAGCACAAACCTATTATTTAATTAATGGTTTAAAGAGTTATGGTCAAAAAACGGATAGCTACCATATGATGATCCATGAGTATGTAACTTCGTCTATCTATGAAGATCAAGATGGCAATATTCACGCGCTTGTCTGGAATCCGAGTGACCAAGAACAAACAATATTTTTCATAGATCCATCAGGACAAGTGATTACAAAAACTATCTCAGCTAGAAGTTTTAAAGAAATCAGTCTCAATTAAGTTATATTTTCACTAAAATGTAAGTCATGATTAAAATGTACCAAAAATATGGTAAAATTAAAGCAAATGATTTATATATGAAAGGGGATAAAATTAATGAAAGAAATGCGTCATGTTTACAAAGAAAAAGCAGTAACAAATATGGTAGGTAAGTATTCAGTTGTCATACCCATTATCTTAATATTTGGAATCATCACCGGAGGTCTTTCAACATTAACAAATAATTACCGTCCAAAATATGAAATCGATTGGACAACCTTTGAAAGAACTTTGGTAGACTCTGGTAATCCAGCACTTGTTTTAGTTTTTAGTCTGATTGCATTTTTAGTTGGAGCAATCGTTATCTACGCATCAACAAAGATGTATATTCAAACAGCAAACAATGAAACTCCTGTCATAGAAGATATTTTAGTTGTCGGTCTCAAAGAAGATCCATTTAGATCTATCGTATTACAATTTATTATTAGCTTATTTACTATGTTATGGACATTATTGTTTATCATTCCAGGCATTGTTAAGTCTTACGCATATTCTATGAGTTTTTATATCGCAGTACTTAAACCAGAGCTTTCTGCAAATGACGCATTGGATTGATCCAAAGAATTGACAATAGGTCATAAGATGGATATCTTCATGCTTGATTTGAGTTACATACTTTGGTACTTAATTGGAATCTTAACTTTAGGTATTTTATGGTTTTGGATTATTCCTAAACATATGACAGCTAGAACTCTTTATTTTAAAGAAATTTATGATATCAACTATCCTAAACCAGTTATAGAAACAGAATAATCATCAAATTTAATTATGCTAAAGTTAAAAAGGTATAGGTGGAATTCACTTATCCTTTTTTTATAAGGTATCTAAACTAGCAAATAATAATTTGACATTCATTAAAATAGGAGTATACTGAAGGTGTATTCCCCATATATAGATTTTTAGTTTACTAGATTAAAGAGTTTAGTATTGGGATTTACAGTTTCAATTTTCTCATTAAACAATGATTTACATTTTCAATTTTTTGTAGAAGTAAGTTTTTGTGTTTGTATATATGGGGAATACTTATTTATTATAGAAGATACGAGAGACCAGTATGGTCTTTTTTTCTTTAATTTTTAAGTTTTCTACATAGAATCTAGAGAGTAACAATATATTATAAGAAAAACAGAGTATAATTTAAGTATCAATATGTATAAATAAGGAGATATCTAATGTCAGAAAGAAAACAAGCTTTTCTATTTATAGGCTTGACAATGATCATGAGTTGGATTGTCTTGTGGGGGCCATTAGCATTATTTCAAATCGATCCTACAAATTTAGGTTCTTTAGAAGAACTTAAGATTATACCTTTTATCTTATTCACGCTTAATGGTTTTATGCCCTCTATCATTGGAATTGTTCTTTATCTAAAATTTGATGGCAAAAAGAAAACTAAAGAGAGACTAAAATCTATCATTTCTTTTAAGAAGACAACTTGGATTCTTGTTTTAGAAATCACTTTAATTTTTGTTGCCATTTGCGGACTCCAAATTGCAATTTACGCTATCTTTATTGATCGTTTTGATTTTCGAGTTTTCTATATAACACTACCTCAGATTATTCCAATCATTATACTTGGTCCTTTGAGTCAAGAAATTGGATGGAGAGGATTCCTTCATGATAAATTAAATAAAGGCTTTGAATTGCATATCATCGCACTCATTATTGGTGTATTTTGGGCTTTATGGCATCTCCCGCTATTTTTTATGCCAGGGACAAGTCAGTTTGAATTAGGAGTTAACTATATCCCGTTTATGATTAACATCATCTTAATTTCAATCATGATGAGTGTTTACTATTTCAGGTCAAAAGGTTCTTTACTTATAGCTATATTCATTCATTTCTTATATGTTTATTCATTAACTATATATTTACTTGGTACAACATATTCACTCATCACAAGTATGATCACGATTCTTCCAGTTTTACTAGCTACTGATGTGTTACTTCATACACATTGGAATAAAATCAAGAGTCAAGAAGTGATTGTAGAATAAGATATCAACTAAAAAGGACTTCTAAATAATTCACTAGAAGTCCTTTTTTATTTGATTATGAATTTAGATTTGTTCAACTTTCTTCATGATTACCCATTTATTCATAGGGTATTGAATGATAAAAGCCAAGAACATCATCATGTTTTTAATGATTAAATCAGCCCAATCATTACCAACAAGATTAGATATTGGAACATGGATTAATGTTGGTATCCATAATTGGAGCAAGAAAATGATTAAAATCATGATGCCATACATGATTGCACTCGATAAAACGCGATTATTTGCTTTAAAAGTAGCTTTTCTTTGAACAATGAAGTTAAAGATCTGAGCTATAATGAACGAAAGACTAAAAGCCAAAAATGAGCATAAACCACCATTTGCTAATGAATAATCTAATAGCCATATTTGAATTTCAATTTGAGACAGACTTGAAAAAATCCAATAATTGAATAGTGCAAATACACTGATTTCCACTAAAGAGGTGAGTAAACTCACAGAAGTATACTTAATGAACTCCCAAATATGTTTGTCAACGATGATTTTATTTTTTACTTCATCATCACTTTGATTTGGCTTAGACATAAATTTTTAGAACCTCTTCATCCTCATCGATGATACCTGTGTCAATAAATCCATATTTCATATAAAATTGGTAAGGCATCTCTCCTGCCATATCACATGAAAGGTAGACAGTTTTCATTTTTTCATCCCTTGCCATTTGCAAAATAGTATCAAGAACTTGCTTGCCATAACCTTTTGCTTGATAATTTCCACCAATCATTAAGCGCCAAATATCTAGAGCGGGTTGATCTTCTTCAGGGATATGATCAGGGGCTCTATTTAGCATAATGAAGCCAATAGGTGTATCATCAACATAGACTGCTCTTGGCCAAGCTTTGTTCTGATTCAAATAGGCTTGTGCCAGCGATGTTTCATTTCTAGCAACACATTTTTTTTGTGTTTCGCTTAAAGTATCACTTAAACGAATCACGGATCTAAAATTGTCGTTTGTAATTTCTCTTAATGTAATCATAGTTTTCTTATCCTTTGTAGAGTATTGTATGGATTAAAGATTAAATAAAAAAGCATCAAAAAATGATGAAATAAGAAACTTATTTATTTCAGCGATTACTTTTTATTGCCCTAATGAAATGAGTTTCGTTTCTACACCATCAATAATGTTCAAGCTTTCTTGAAGTTCTTTGATTTCTTCTTTACTACCATTAAGTTGGAGTAGAACTAAAGCATCCTCAGCACAGACGTTATCTGTTTCATGCAACCCAAGTCTTAATTTAATGATGCATCCGAATTTAGTTAAAACGTCTTGAACCTCAACAGCACTTTGAGTGCGATGATTAATGAAAACTCCTAAAATGACATAACCTTTCATTATTGACCCTCTTTTCCTATACAAGTATGTATACATTTTACACTGAAATAGATTAAATGAATTAAAAATAATCATATTTTACGATTATGTTAAACGAACGGATTCAGCATAATGAATAGGAGAATGCATTGATAAAGGGTATAATAGTATTGAAGTGGAGGTCTACTCACAATGAAAAAGAATAGTAAAGAATTTTTTAGAGATGTAAGAAAAAGAACTGATAAAGTTGTTGATTCAGTACAAGAGTCAATTGAAGAAACAAAAGATAAAATAGTTGTATATCAAGCTTTTAAGAAGCAAGCACAAAAGGTAAAGAAAGTCACCAGTGAATTTATTAATTTGGACTTACCAATTTATGGTATTTTAAATGAAACTACTAATCAGATGACATTCAGATCCAAAGATAGTCTTGAATTGATTGATTTATTAATGATAGGTAAAAGTATCTACAAGATAGATAGTATTAATGAAGAAGTTATTCCATTTTCGATTAGAATTGATGATGAAATACATGTTGTAGACTGTAAAGTAGCAAATCTTTCAAAAATAAAATAATCATAGGAGTGGTCATATGAAAGTGTTATTTATTGGCGGGAGCGGGACAATTAGTACTCAGGTATCTAAGCTTGCTATAAAAAAAGGTATTGATTTATTTGTTTTGAATCGTGGGAAACAAAATTTTAAGATTCCAAAAGAAGTTAAATTACTTCAAGGGGATATCCATAACAATGAAGAAATCGTATCTTTATTAAAAGATCAATATTTTGATAGTATCGTATCATGGATTTCTTTTACTGTTGATCATGTAAAACGTGACTATGATCTATTTAAAGGACATACCAAACAATATGTCTTTATCAGCAGTGCTTCAGCTTATCTAAAACCACTACCTTTTATACCAATTACAGAAGATATACCTTTAGGCAATAAATATTGGGAATATAGTGAAAATAAAAAGAAGTGTGAAGACTATTTGCTTTCTATCCATGATGATGCATTTAATGTAACAATTATTAGACCATCTCATACATATGATGAAACTATGCTCGTTTCTCAATTAAGCAGTAGGAACTATCCTTATACAATGATTGATAGGATGCTCAAAAATAAACCAATTATCATTCCAGATCTTGGAGAAACACTTTGGACTATTACCTATAGTGGCGATTTTGCACATGCATTTATTGATGTATTAGGCAATAGCCAAACTTATGGGCAATATTATCACCTCACAGGAGATAAAGTCTACACTTGGAACCAGATTAATCAATTCATCTGTGATGCTGTAGGCGTTAAGCCACACGTGGTTCATATTCCAACCGATTACATATTGAAACACTTTCCAGAGTATAAAGCAGAACTCTATGGTGACAAGATGAAGAGTACAACATTTGATAATACAAAAATCAAATCAGTTGCTCATAATTATCAATCAGTTTATGAATATAAGGATATTGTAAAGCTTGTCGTTCAAAGATTAATATCAAACAAAGAACTTCAAGAAATAGATGATCAATTTAATCAAAGATATGATCTTCTCATACAAGAATATACTCAATTCATTCATCAATAAATATATAAAACAATCAACATCATGGCTAAAAAGGGTGTAAAAAAACGTAAACAGTTTATAAACGCTCTTTTTATTTTGATTTTTTATAATCTTAATAAAATCTTAATATTTAATTTATAAAATGTATGATATTATTAGGGTAGTAAATTACAGCTTGATTTTTTACATCCATTATAATTTTTTGAGGGCTTAAAGAGTCAGCTCATAGTTATACTGAATGATTGTGTAAGAGATAATAGAATATAGCTATGTACTGATCCTTATTATTAAAAATCTATTTTGGCAGAGATAGATGATTAAAAAAATTGTAGGGATTTTTGTTTTATTCAAAATCGAATCAACTTGTTGAAAATTTGACATTTAGAGGTGCATCAATGAGAAAAATATGGATTTTATTTCTTATCTTATTTCTTACTGGTTGTCAACAAATAGATGAGGAAGCATTGAAAGCTGAAATCAAGAATGAAGTACTTGAAGAAATTCAATCTCAAACTATTGATTTCAACGATCATTTAAAATCTATTTCTATTTTGGCTAAAAATTGTAGTGTTGCGTTAGAAATAACAATGCCAGGTGATGTGAGCAGTATTGGATCAGGAGTTATTTATAGTAAAGAAAATAATGATTACTATATCTTAACAAATGAACATGTCATTCGTTATTATTTAACTCTTGAAGTCTATTTGCCAAATGAAGATCTCTATATTGCTGCAAGTGTTGTCAAATCCGATGCAACTGTTGATCTCGCAATACTTAAAATTTCAACAATTGAACCATTGAGTGTTTGTAGTATTGAACCTGTGACTTATGAGGTTGGTGAACTTGTTTTATCGGTTGGATCACCTATTGGGCTCGAATATTGCAATACGGTGACTTTAGGCATTATATCTAGAATTGAAGTTGATTTAATTCAACATGATGCAGCAATCAATCCAGGAAATAGTGGTGGACCATTATTCAACATGGAAGGGCAAATCATTGGCATTAACTCATCAAGACTAAATACAACCTATTCAGGCAACACAGTTGTTTCAGTCGAAGGTATTGGATTTAGTATACCTTTAGAAATCATCATAGCATTTATTGCATCATAAAAAAAATAACAAAACAAATTAACATAAAGATGTCACAATATGAATGAATAAAGAAAGAAAAAATGGAGGATATTATGAGGAAATTATTGGGAGTTTTCGTAATTTTTGTAGCTATGTTCTTGCTTATTGGGTGTACAGCACCAGATGAAGAAATACCACTAGAACCTATTAAAAATCTAGTGCCAGGACAATGTGATGGCGCAGCAAATTATTTTCTAATCAATGATGAATGTGTTTTTTTGACCGACTTTATTTCAGATAACATTTCAGTAAATGAAGATGAAACAAGAGTTGAACACATGAATTCAGTAGAATTAATGACCGACTTTGTTGCAGATTTAACTGGTTCAACAGGATTAGCTGTTATCTCAAGGGATGCGTATGAAAATGCCATCAATCTAGGTGGCTTAGACAATATGGATATCATTAGTCTTGCGACTACTGATGAGTACCAAGATACGCAAAATCTGATTGTAAAATTGACTGAAGACGGCTTCTTTGAAGAAGTGAGTTTCATGAATGAATCTGGTCAATCAGTAGAGATCACATCAAATCCATTAGCTCTTGAAGTTTATGGAGCATACACGGTTGTTGTGTTTGAGATTACGTATAATAACACCACAGTGCCAGAAAATTTTGCACAAAAAGTCTATGACTCATTTTATGCTGGCGGCATTTATCTCATTCATAATGAATCTGGTAAGATGTTTGCAACGAAAGATGTGATTGAGAATGAAAATGTATATTACTATCAGGAAGATCACTCTAGGACTGTGAATCTGACAGTAACACTCAATGAACCTGTTGTTGAGATACAATATATTCCGCAAGTTGATGAATTTAATATGCCAATTTTAGACGAATTTGGCAATATGATCTACGATGAGGTACTTGTGCCAGTTGTTGATGATATGGGTAATCCACTCATCTTTACTGAAGGTCCAATTTTAACTGAAGAACAAATGATTGGTCTTGTTAAATATTACGAACAACAAATCGTTGATGAAGATGGTAATCCAATGTTTGATGAAGAAAATAAACCAATCTTTGAATTGATTGAAGAACCTGTACTTGATGAATTTGGAAATCAAATATTTGAATTACAAATAGTTCCTGTTTTTGATGAGTTTGGCAATGTTCAATATCAGCAGGAATTTGAAGTCGAATTATATATCAATGATATACGTGATATTACAATTACTGAATACTATGCAACAGTGACTGATAATCCTATAACACCAATCACACAACGATTTGTTGATAAAATTATTTCTGAATACTTTAATTGGAATTACTATCGCATCAACAATTATATGATCTCATCTTATGGTTTTTCTGCAGGGAATGAAGATATTTATTACATTACAAGCATTTCAGAAGAAGGTATCAGTGAGAATTATGTAATGAAATTATCTTTTGATATTGAAACCAATGAATTAACACTTGAAAGATATATCAATGCAACTAAAGCTGGGTTCACAAATTGTGAAATCATACTCGATCCAAGAAACAACAGTATTATTTGTGATCCATGGGATGGAAGTAATATGAAAGTTTACTCTCAAACGCATGGTCTAAAGACCATACCTAACTCTGACAACTTACAACCAGTTACTTTTCCTAATGGGGAACTATATTTTTATGACAATCAACAAACATATGTAGAAGAACTTCATTATTATACAACACTACTTTATAACATCAATTCAGATGGTACACTTACGTCTCATTATATTGAACTTGGTGAAAAAGACGAAATTTGTCAAGATAACTGTATCAATGGTTTAAACATTAATATGTACCATAATGATACTGATCCTTATGCTGAAAACCAATATATCAATATCCAGACAGCAACAGGAGAAAAAATAATGACAAGTGCTGATTTAGAAGTTTCCAGCCTTGGTGAGTTTTCTTCATTTAGACCTAGTTGTAATGATATTAATGGTTGCTGGTACAATGTCCAATATGAAATTTTAGATGAATTGGGAGAAACGTTAATTACCTATGAATCTTCAAAAATGGTTTATCCTGGTGATCCAGTACCTAAATATCAAGAAACATATCAAATAGATGAAAATTCAAATATTCAATATGAACAAGTTTACTCTGATACAGATGTTATTTGTGATAATGCAAGTGGTTGTGCTAGTCAAATTAATCTTGTAGACAATTCAATCAATCAATATGGTGTTTGGTTGTATGGCAATTTCATTGTTCCTCAAGGTGAAAAATTCATTAGTACTATTTCTTTACCAGCTATCAATAACGGAACATATGAATATACGAAAGAATTATCGAGTGAAGTTTGCAACTATGAAACTTGTGATGAATATATATTGATTAGAATATATGATGATTCAGATCAGTTACTCAGTGAAACTCATAATTCGGTTCAGATTCTAGAAGGAGAATATATACCATTATATATTGAATATCATATCACTGCAGATACTACAGTTACCATGTCATCTACGGTATGTACAACATCAACTGGGTGTACGCGTTATTATGAAACCTATGACCAAAAATACTATTGGATTAACTATGATCAAGGTGATTCCATGTATGAAACGATTACATTTGTAGAAACAGACAGACAATTGATTACAGAAAAAACATTAACAAACCAAGTATGTACAGATATAAATGGTTGCTATGGTGAAGAAACTGAATACATCATTGTAGATGACTTTGGCACTGAGCTTTATCATTTCAAGAATTATCTTGGTATTGAATATGGCGAATTAAGACCATATAAAGTAACCATCAATATCAATGATACTGATGTAAACTATATGAAAGAAGCTCTTTCAGAAAATAGAGTATGCGAAACAGATAATTGTCGCGTATGGGTAGCTTTTACAACAGATATTAATGATTATGCCTCACTTGGATCAGGTTACGTAGTCTTCCATCTTGGAGATGAAATTTATAATCGCGTCATCATGACTGGAGCAACTCCAGTGAGTTTCCAAGATGAATTAACTTGTAACATCGATGAAGGATGCGTTGCTTATACAGACCAATATAAGATTGTTGATGAGTTTGGGAATGAATATCAATTAGAAGATATAAACTGGTATATTAATCAACTCCCTGTTCATTTTGCAAAAGGTGACAAACTTCCAGTAGATTCAAACTTTGAAGTGACATTCTTATTGTCTAATGTGGAATATTTAAAAACAAGAATTAATGTATATGATTTTATTTATAGTCTAAATAATGTCACAATTCTAGACGATAATGTTTACCTCATTGAAAAACAATCATGGGTTCAAGGCAATGAAAACTTCATTTTGATTTTTGATGAAGTAGAAGGAAAATATTACGCGAAGTATACTAATATTTCTGCATTTACTGAAATCACGAAATTTGAAGATGGTTATATTGCTATCAATGATGATGAAAATGCGATTATTAATTTTACATTTAATGAGGGATTATCAAATGATGATTACTATTATTTCGATGTAGAAGATTTAACAGCAGGACTTGAAATCAATGGAGTTAATGATCTAGTTGTTGATTATGATGGATCAATATACTTTAGAGGTGTAGATAATTTTATTAATGATATAACAGGATCAATTCTAGATGATGGCACAGTCATCATTGATACAGAAATTGTTGAATTTGAAATTGTTCGATTAAGACCAATCAACTAGGTTAACTTATTTAAACGTTTATTTGATAAGAAAGTGATAGCTCAGTCTATCACTTTTTTTTACAAGAAATAATGAGCATAACTAAATTTTTAGACCAAATAACTCATATAGTTCTTCCATATTAAAAAATCTAACAAAAATATTAAGATTATCTTAAGTAAGAACCTATAATCTTTTTTTGTTGTATAATCTAAATAATAGTAAAAAACAAAATCATTTTAAATATCGATTTGGTTGAGGAGAATAAATATGAAACATGGATTTTCTCGTGAGGATGAATTAATTTTTAGAAACTCAAATCAATACATTCAGCAAAAATATATACGACATGTATTTGCTCTTTTTATTTTATTATTTGCTCTTTTTGGTTATACAGATACAGTCTACTTTCCAGACTCATGGAAAACGCTTTTAATTGTTCGTTTTGGATTTGTCATCCCTATATTTATCACAGTTATTATTTTAACATACACAAAAGTGTTTCTTAAGAATCATCAAATTATCATTTCATTGAGTGCACTTGTCGCTGGGCTATCCATTGCATATATGCTCATTTTAAAACCAGATAATATTGCATATTACGGTGGCATGTTTATGATTTACTTCTCGCTATATTTTATTGTTAAATTGAGATTTAATTATGCAACTATGATAGGATTGTCCATATTTATTATTCATATCATCGGTTTTTTATTGATTGGGAATACCGTCAATGTTACATTCATCTATAGTACATTTTTTTATTTGGGATCAAATCTAATTGGCATGGTTGGATCTTATCATATAGAAGTGATGAATCGAACACATTTTCTTTACGAAAGAGAAATTGAGAAAGTGAATGTTGAATTGTTGGAGCAATATGAAGATAAGGCGACGCAATTTGAAAAATTAGAACAATCTATTCTTGAAAACAAACAGCTGCATCAAATCAATTTAGAAAAATCAAAATTAACAGAGTCACTTCAAAAAAGTGAAGAAAAATATAAGCAATTAGTTAATCAAATGCAATTAGGTTTAGCCCTTTATGAAATTGTCTTAGATGAAGAAGGAAAGCCTATAGACTATATTTTCTTGGATATCAATGATAGTTATACAAAACTATTTGGTATGACTAGTGAAATGTGTATTGGAAAACATGTCACAGAAGTCATGCCGCTTGTTGAGCCTTACTGGATAGAAACCTTTGGAAAAGTAGCGATTACCGGTGAATCTTTCTATTATGAAAATTATTTAGAAACAACCGGGAAATATTATTCAACTTATACTTATAGTCTAAAAAAGGGAGAATTTGCAGTTCTCGTTACAGACATTACAGAAAGAAAACAACTAGAAGATGCTTTAAATGAGAGTAATGAAAAATATATGGCTATTTTTAAGAAGTCTCCAATCTCGATAGAATATTATGATGCAAATGGAAATTTAGCTTATGTAAATGAAGCATCTTTAGATCTATTTGGTCTTCAAAATTTAGATGAACTTCGTGGTTATAATTTATTAAATAATCCTAATCTTTCACCTGAATTAATTGCTAAAATCAATAATTTTGAGCATATTCATGTTGAAATGGAATACAGCTTTGATAAAGTCAAAGCATCTAATCACTATAAGACAAATAAAACAGGGACAATGATTTTAAATTTATCCATTACACCATTATTAAAGGATAATCGGTTAAATGGTTACATTGTTCATACTGAAGATATAACATTAGAAAGACAAAAACAAAAGGAAGTCGAGTATTTAAGCTATCACGATTTTTTAACGAACCTCTATAATCGTCGCTATTTTGTCAGTGCATATAATAAGTATATACGTGAAGAACAATATCCCTTAGGTGTAATGATGGTTGATATCAATGGATTAAAAATTATTAATGATGCCTATGGGCATAGACATGGTGATCTGACGATCAAATTGGTAGCAGATTTATTTATGGATATCTTTGATCAAAATAATGTAGTAGCAAGAATTGGAGGAGATGAATTTGCGATTTTAGTTCCAAATAAATCATCTGAGCAACTCCAAGCTTACAAAGAACTAATCATTGAACACACAAAAAAGATTAATGTTGGTAATATTGAGATATCTCTAGCAATCGGTTATGAGATGATCTATGATAATATCAAAGGCATTGACGAAGTATTATCTGATGCTGAAAACTATTTATATCGCCATAAAGTTACTGTCGGAGCAAGTATTAGAAATCATGCCATAAAGGCAATATTAAATACACTGACAGATAAATACATTGAAGAAAAAGTGCATTCTGAAAGAGTAAGTAGTTTCTGCAAGGAAATTGGCATTGCATTAGGAATTAGTAAGGAAGATGTAGATGTATTAGAACTTGCTGGTATGTATCATGACATTGGCAAAATTTCAATACCAGATGCTATCCTTAATAAACCAAGTAAACTTACATCAGAGGAATTCGAGATTATTAAGAGTCATACATTAATTGGATATCAAATATTAAAAGCTGCAGATGAATATTCTGGATTAGCAGAATATGCATTATCACATCATGAACGTTGGGATGGAAAAGGTTATCCTAAAGGGTTAAAAGGCATTGAAATACCATTGTTTTCTAGAATCATTAATGTTGCTGATTCTTTTGAGGCCATGACTGCAAATCGTCCTTATCGTGATGGGTTGAGTTTAGAAGAAGCAATAGAAGAGATTAAAAGATGTTCTGGTAGTCAATTTGACCCTAGAATTGCCCAAGTATTCATTGATGAGGTCTTATGTAAAATAAAGATTAAATGTGATGATCAAAAGAATGAAAAGGAAATTGAAGTAAGCGAATAAACTGTAATTAAAAATAAAAAGACGGCTCAATAGTCGTCTTTTTAATTTGGTAAATACTAGATTGATTGATGTCTTGCTCGATTGATTTTAATATAGGCAACTGCTTCTTCAATCGTTACAAAAAATTTATCATCGCCAACTAATAAATTGATTTGAGATTTTTTAAGCGCTGATAAAGGTTCAGGTCTTATACCTGTAATAAGTACAGTAATATTTCGATCCTTACATATCTTAAGTGAAGAAGTAAAGGAATGTAAAGCAGTAGCATCAATAGCCGGAACGTGTTTCATACCAATAATTAAGTATTCTGTTTGTGGATCTAGTGAATTGATTGCTTCAACATACTTATAAGCTGCACCAAAGAAGAATGGACCATTGATTTGGTACATATGGACACCCTTAAGTGTTGGATATTTTTGATTTTCTTCTTTAAAATTAAAGTTAGCATCACTTTCAGTTTCTTCAGTAAAGTCTAAGTTTTTAACACTAATATCAGACACTTCAGACATTCTTTTCATAAATAAGAATAATGATAAGAACATACCAACTTCAATTGCAACAACCAAGTCAATCGCGACAGTTAAAATAAACGTGATGAGTAAAACAAAGATATCACTTTTTGGAGATTTCATCAATCTCTTAAATTCTCTCCATTCACTCATATTATAAGCAATAACAAATAAAACTGCTGCCAAAGAAGTCAATGGGACATTTTTAACCAAAGGCATTAATGATACCAAGATGATGAGCAAAGTAACTGAATGTACCATACCTGCAATAGGTGTACGTCCTCCGTTTTTGATATTTGCTACAGTTCGAGCTAGAGCGCCGGTAACAGGAATACCTCCAAATAAGACAGAACCAATATTCGCAGTTCCTTGAGCGACAAGTTCCATATTAGAGCGATGTCTACTTCCAATCATACCATCAGAGACAACGGCTGATAAAAGAGATTCAACTGATCCTAAGAAAGCAATAACGAGTGCTGGACCGATTAATAATTGAATTTGATCAAATGTGATATTTGGAAAATGTGGTATAGGAATCGCAGAAGATAATTCTCCAAATTTACTACCAACTGTTGCTACATCTAAATTAAATAAAGCAACAAGGACTGATCCAACAATTAAAGCAATCAATGTACCAGGAATTTTTTTGTTCACTTTTGGCCAATAAATAATGATGAGTAAAGATAAAAGTCCAATACCTAAAGTTGCTAAGTCAACATTTCTAAAGTTTTCAAAATAAGACATCCATTTTTCAAAGAAATCAGAAGGTACATTTGCAATATTTAAACCAAAGAAATCATTAATTTGAGAAGAAAATATAACAAGAGCAATACCACTAGTAAAACCAGTAATGATTGGATATGGGATGAATTTGATCATTGAACCTATTTTTAGTAAACCGAGGATGATCATGAACACACCTGCCATCATCGTTGCTAAAACTAAACCTTCATATCCAAATTCAGATATGACACCAAACACGACAACCATAAAAGCGCCAGTTGGACCACCGATTTGTACTCGGCTGCCACCTAAGAATGAAACCAAAAAACCACCAATAATAGCAGTATATAGACCTCTTTCAGGTGAAACACCAGAAGCAATAGCCAAAGCAATTGAAAGTGGTAATGCGATAATAGCAACAATAATCCCAGAAATAACATCTTTAAAAAATTGTTCCTTAGTATAGGTTTTCATCACAGAAAATAATTTTGGTTTCAACATTGACATAAATGAACCTCTTTATATAATTAAAGACATATGATATCTTTCTATTTATCGTATCACGACGATATAAATTGTACGCTTATGATTAGATATTGTCAATGCATTTTTATGCATTTATTTAATAAAAAAATCTCCCCTATGTGATCACCTTATAAGGATAGCAGTCATAGTGAAGATTCGAAGTTTATTTAGGTATTTAAAATAGGTTGTGGTGTTGTATAGGCTTTAAAAAAGGTTGTGGTGTTTACAATCTTTTAAAAAGGCCTTTTTTTTATGCATTAAAAAGAAGACCACGGATATGATAAGATTAAGTATCTACCCAAAATCTT
>JAHISX010000067.1 GCA_018817915.1 Bacillota bacterium | reverse complement strand
TCAATCTGATTTATTAGCAGATATCGAAGGCGTTAACGAAAATCAATTATTAATGGATATGGCTGATCAACTTTTAACATCCATTCCAATGCCAACAATTCCACAAGTTACTTATTATTGGGGACCAGGCGAAACTATGCTAATTGACGTATGGAATAATGGTGTAGCTCCTGCAGTTGCTGCAGCTACAGCTGAAGCTTCATATCGTACACGTGTAGGTTTATCAAGTTAGTTTTTATTGGGAGATTTAAAACATAAATTTCAAGTGATGGCGGCATATTTCATGCCGCCCTCATTTGGTTTATATAATGGAGGACTGGATGAAGCTATTTAGTTATATTAAGGCTTTTTTATCTACGATAGTTTGGGGATTAGGACAATTACTGAATGGTCAGTTATTGAAAGCCTTTTTCTTTTTTGTTATTTTTGTAGGATTTATTGGCATTGAACTTGGAACAAGCCATTATTTTGAAGAGACAAGCGCATATGATAAATTATTAGGAAATGATTTTGGTGATTCCTGGTTTATAGATGGATTTATGCCTGAATATTTATTTAATAATGTACCATATCAGCCATTTGAAGATTATTTAACTGATATTGGAGGTTACGAAAATATCACAGAAGCATCATTTATTGAATTCATGGCAAAGGATTTGAGAGATGCTAACCCCATAAAATATACTAATTTATCGACTGGAGACATTTATTTAGCTGATGATTTTGATGCTACAAATAAGGTTCTTTTGATCCGTAAGCAGACTTTATATAAGGATGATATGGGTATATTATATGTTGAGCGTAATAGAACAGAAATAGACGGAACAGTTTATAAGGAATATGTTGAGACCACAATTTTAACAGGTGAACTCAATGAAGATAATATCTTGGATTCAAAGGACAATTTAACTCTATTTGTTAAAACAGGTGATATTTACCGTGTAGATGGTGTTTACTATGCCAAGGTAACAGATGATGTAATGACAAGATATATTAATCTATTAACAGGTGAAGTCAGCGCGTTAGTCAATGTAACAAAAATTGATGTTATTGGACCTCTTTATAATGTTGACGGAATTATTTATGAATATTTTGAACCTGGATTGATTTATAATTCGGTTCGTTTACAATATGCTGAAACACCTTTCTTTGAGGTATTTCGACAAGCGATGCTTTATACTTATTCAGTTTCATGGAATCAATATACAAATAGTGATTACACAAGATTGATGATTAAGGTTTATCTAAATCTTAATCCAGAAATAAAAGATGCATTTGAAACAGATTATAATAATTTCTTTTATGATCAAGCAGGATTGTTTGTTCGTGGATATTGGTCTGTTATCACACTTGGAATTGCAAAAAAAGTTGATTTTACTGGACATTCAGCATTGATGGATGCAATGATAGGTAATTCAAGTAGTTCTTATCAATTATCATCACAAATTACTGTTCTTGACTCTATTCCAATTCAAGGTCACGTATCACTGATGTTATTATTAGAAGGTCTCATTGGAGTCATCTTGTCATTTGTTTTCTTCATATTTATGTTTTGGGGAATTCGAGATGCATATCAAGTGAGCGAAAAGAAACGATTAAAGCAAAAAGTACTTAAAGATATAGCTTATTTCAAAGATGTTTATGAGAGTAGTTTTGAATATATTATCTTATCACCAGCAATGTTTGTCTTAGCATTTATTTCCATTATGCCGATTGCTTTTGGATTCATCATTGCATTCACAAATATTGCAGGTAATGCATCTATGTTAGATACCTTTGACTGGGTAGGATTGGATAATTTCTTTGCTTTATTTAATTTTACATCGGGACTTGGATCATCATTCGGACAAGCATTTTGGCGTGTTCTTGGTTGGACAGTAGTATGGGCAATTTTCTCCACATTTACAGTCTTTTTTGGAGGATTCTTCCAAGCACTTATCCTCAATAGCGAGCATGTCGTGTTTAGAAAATTATGGCGTACAATTCTGATTTTACCATGGGCGATTCCAGCATTATTATCCCAAATGGTTTTCTCAGTTATGTTTAATGAATTTGGCTTTATAAACGCATTTTTACAAGATGTTGGTATCTATGATGTCCTACATAATTTAGGCATGTTAGGTGTTAGTTTTGATTCATTAGAAGGATTTAGTCGATTACTGTATTTAGGTCAAGATAACATTCAATGGTTTACCAATCCATTTAATCCAACGTTTGTTAGAGCAACATTGATTGTTGTTAATATCTGGTTAGGATTCCCATATTTCATGGCTCTAATGACAGGCGTAATGACTGCAATCGATGCAACCCTTTATGAAGCAGCAGATATTGATGGAGCAAATAAATTTCAAAAGATCTCACTGATCACAATGCCATTAGTTCTTTATTCAACCGCTCCGATTCTGATCATGACTTTTTCGGGTAATTTTAACAACTTTGGGGTCATTTACTTTATTACAGGCGGAGGACCGAATGCGGGCCACGCCAGTAGGGGATTTGCCGGTGACACGGATATCTTGATTTCATGGATTTATAAGTTGACTGTAGACTACTCAACTTATAACATGGCATCAGTTTTCTCTGTACTCATCTTCTTGTTTGTAGGTTCAATTACCGCATGGAACCTTTCAAGAACAAGAGCATTTACGGAGGACTAAGAATATGACATTTCTAGGATTTCTTATTATTTATTTAGTTGTTCTTGCTCTACTAGTCCATATGGGTACAGTATACGATTATGCACTGAAAAAAGGTTATGAAGGCACTTTAGTAAGACTTCGCTGTTTGATTCCTGTCTATGGTTATCTTTACTATCGAGATATTAAGTCATTAAAATTAATAGAAGAAGGGGAATTAGAACATTTATTTAGTTTTGAAATATTGAGTAAGAGAATAGCATTTTATGGTGGATTATTGTTATTATTTATCATCATTATGGTACCTTTATCAACTATTGTAGTTCTTTCAGTTAACAATTCATTACTCCAAACACTTTTTACTACTTTTGTAATCATTCTTTTATTCCTTGTTCATCAAGGTACAGTCGTTGATTATGCAAGTAAGAAGGGATATATTGGCATTAAAGTAGGTCTTATCGGTTTAATTCCTATTTACGGATTCTACTATTATAAAAATTTACCTAAGAAAAGAAATGCATCTAAGCAAGCAATCAATGAGGTCTTTAAATTATCAAACATGATTTCAAGAATTTTTATTTATGCTGAAATCACCTTGGTTGCAGTCATTGTTATTGTTCCAGTTATCTATATTTTCGGTATGGCGTTTGCAAATATTAGAACCGATATTCCAAACCAAATATGGCCAGATCAACCAACATTTGAAGCATTCAGATACTTATTTAATGAAACGAACTTTACAACATGGTACATGAATACATTAAGTATTGCCTTGATTAACATGTTTGTTGGAACGTTCTTAATTACTGGTGCAGCTTATGTATTTGCAAGATTTAACTTCAAAGGTAAGAAAGCAGGGTTATTAACAATACTTGTTCTACAAGCATTCCCATCATTCATGGGGTTAATTGCCATGTATGTCTTATTCTGGAAGTTCGGTTTACTTGGACAACCTCGCATGTTAAGTATTCTTTATATCGGCGGGAGCATACCAGGTAACCTATGGTTAATCAAAGGATTCCTGTCACAAATTCCAAAAGATTTAGATGAATCGGCAATGATTGATGGAGCTAGTAAGTTTCAGATATTTGTTAAGATTATTCTTCCATTATCTGTTCCGATTTTAACCTTTGTTGCTGTATCAATGTTTATGGGTCCTTGGATGGATTACTTGTTACCAGGTTATCTACTCAGATTCTCCCCAGCTGGTGCTCCAGTTGACTACGATATTACACAGCAATGGACACTTGCAATCGGTTTATTTAGATTTATTAATGACCAAACTTATAGACATTACTCAGCATTTGCTGCTGGTGCTCTATTGGTTGGTATCCCAATTACAATACTTTATATGGTCTTCCAGCGCTACTTAATTGAAGGTATTATGGCTGGTGCTACAAAAGGATGAGAAATCATCCTTTTTTTTTATATTGTGAAATCGGTATCATGCCCAAAAAAAGACATTTTATGTTAGAATAATAATGGATATTATTATAAAGGAGCATAATCATGCAAAATACAATGAAGAACAAAGATTCCTTCAAGGAAGCATTTTTGAATGGTTTAAAAGACACATTTAAAGTTGAAGTTGAAGAATCTACACTATACCAAAGATATACAATTCTCGCAACACTTCTTGAAGAAAACCTACAAGAAGACTATGACAAAACAAATGCATTTATCAAAGCAAAAAATCTTAAAAAGACAATTTATTTTTCAATGGAATTTTTAATGGGTCGCTTAATCACTAACAATTTACAAAATAGCGGTTATTATGATCTTGTTAAAGAAGCCTTTGCTGAAATGAGTCTTGATTTAAATGAAGTAGAGCATGCTGAAACAGATGCTGGGCTGGGTAATGGTGGATTAGGAAGACTAGCGGCTTGTTTCTTAGATTCTGCAGCATCACTTGGACTACCTTTATACGGGAATAGCTTGCGCTACCAGCATGGATTTTTTTTGCAAGACATTATTGACCACAAACAAGTTGAATTTCCTGATCCATGGTTAAATAAACCATTTATTTGGGAAACAAGAAAAGACGATGAAGCGATTGACATTCCACTATTTGGATATGTAGAAAATACAAAGTTAATACATCCTGTTTGGATTAAAGCAGTTCCTTATGATGTGAAAATCGTTGGTGATAAAAATCATGTCGTTACCGCTTTAAGACTTTGGTCAACTGAACCAAGTGAAAAACATGATGTTCAAGATCAAAAATATATGACCATGGTTAAAGGTATTTCTGATTCTTTATATCCTGATGATTCTACAGAAGATGGTAAGACATTAAGATTGATGCAATCATATGTATTTAGTGCAGCAGGCATTAAAGCAGCAATTATGGAACATAAAAACTTAGGAAGAGATGTTAGATTGATTCCTGATTTTTACACATTTCAAATCAACGATACACATCCAACATTGATTATTCCTGAAATGATGCGCATTTTAATGGATGAAGAAATGCTAGGCTATGATGAATCTTGGGATATTGTTACAAGATCATGCGCCTTCACAAACCATACCATCTTATCTGAAGCATTGGAAAAATGGAATATTCAAATTTTTAGAAATCTATTGCCGAGAATATATGAAATCGTTGCCGAAATGAACAGACGTTTTAAACTTGTTCTAGAAGCTGATGGCAGATTTAACCGTGAACAGATGTATTTGATGAGTCTAATTGGTCAAAATCATGTCCGTATGGCGCATATTTGTATTTATGGATCATTTAGTGTTAATGGTGTTGCTGAATTGCATACTGAGATCTTAAAACATCAAGAAATGAAGAATTTTTATCAACTTTATCCTAAAAAGTTTAATAATAAAACCAATGGTATTACACATAGAAGATGGCTCATTCATACAAACCACGAACTAGTCAATATTTTAGATGAGAAAATAGGCACTGAGTGGAGAGATGATTTAAGAAAACTTGAATTATTGGACTGGATGAGACAAGATGAAGATACTCAAGTCAAGATTGATCAAATGAAACATGCGAAAAAGCAAGCGTTAGCAGATCGTATCTTGGAAGATCAAGGTGTACAACTTGATGTCAATAGTATATTTGATATTCAAGTTAAGCGTCTTCATGAGTATAAGAGACAATTAATGAATATCTTGCATATCATTTATGTATATCAAAGACTTAAGGTAGACCAAGAGTTTAAAGCTAATTATTATCCTCATTCCTTCATCTTTGGTGCGAAAGCTGCTCCTAGCTATCAAATGGCTAAGTCTGTCATTGAATTGATTGACACGGTTGCTGAAGTGATGAATAATGATGCTGAGACAAATCACTTGCTTAAGGTTGTTTTCATCAGAAATTACAATGTTACTTATGCAGAATATATTATGCCTGCTGCAGATTTATCAGAACAAATCTCAACTGCAACGAAAGAAGCTAGTGGAACTGGAAATATGAAGTTCATGATGAATGGTGCAATTACAATTGGCACAATGGATGGTGCAAATGTTGAAATTGTTGAAAAAGCTGGTCTAGCTAATGAAATTATATTTGGACTAACGGCTGAAGAAGTTACAAAATTATATGCTCACAATCACTACAAACCAAGAGAAATCTACGAAAAAGATGAGAGACTAAAAAATGCATTTGCATTCGTTAGAAGATTGAATCCGAATCCACAACATTTTGATTATATTTTACATGCTCTACTCAATAGCGATTATTATTTTGTTTTAAAAGATTTTAATGCCTATGTAGATGCTCATGAAAGAGCAAATGAAGCATATAAGAATCGTGCTTTATGGTTATCTATGTCGATCGCTAATATCGCTCATTCAGGATTCTTCACATCAGATAGAACGATTATGCAATATAATCGCGAACTATGGAAGCTTAAGAAAATTCGTTTTTAGGAGGTAAATGATGGCCAAACAAACAGATTCAAACTTAAAATCATCTACATTTTATCAAGTCTTTCCAAGACAGCACTCTGAAAAACAAAATTTTGAAGGTGTAAAAGATGACTTGGATCGAATTAAAGATTTAGGTGTTGATATTTTATATTTTTTACCGATTCATCCAATTGGTGTTAAAGCACGTAAAGGAACTGAAGGAAGTCCATATTCAATTGTTGATTACTATGCAATTCATGAAAATTATGGAACGATTGAGGACTTTAAATCACTCGTTGATGCTGCTCATCAAAAAGGCATGAAAGTGATGATCGATATCGTCTTTAACCATACATCTAGAGATTCAGTTTTAGTTCATGAAAAACCTGAGTGGTTTTATAAAAATGAAAAAGGCGATTTTGCCAATAGAATTGGTGACTGGAGTGATATCACTGATTTCGACTTTGGTCAAAGACCTGTTTGGGACTATTTAATTGATGTCTTGAGATATTGGGCGACTATTGTTGATGGATTTAGATGTGATGTTGCACCACTATTGCCTATTGATTTTTGGATTGAGGCACGTCAAGCGGTTGAAAAAGTTAATCCAAATATGATTTGGTTAACTGAATCGGTACATTATGGATTTATTAAGTATTTACGTGATTTGGGATTTGATTGTTCAAGTGACTCTCAAATGTATGAAGCTTTTGACATTTGTTATGATTATGATATCTTTGATTACATGGATGATTATTTAAAAGATGGCAAAAAGCTCTCTCGTTGGTTAGAAGAAATTTATCGCCAAGAAATGATTTATCCAAAAAATTATGTTAAGCTTAGAAGCTTTGAAAATCATGATCAACAAAGACTAAGAAGTAAAGTCCGAGATCATGACCATTTTATGCAAATGGTTGCTTTGATGTTTTTTCTTAAGGGTTCTCCATTAATTTATGGCGGACAAGAACATGAGAATGCTCATTATCCTAATTTATTTGAAAATGATGTCATTAAATGGCAAAAAGAGCAATCGATTGAATCCTTCATTAAAAAACTAGCTCAACTAAAGAAAAATAAGATATTTGTTGAAGGTAATTTCAACATGCATCATTCTGTAGATGTTGCAGTTCTATCGTATACATACCAAAATCAATTTTTAGTTGGTATTTTCAATTTGGAAAATAGTAAAGAAGTTGAAGTTCCATTAATCGATGGAAAGTATTCCAATTTACTCAATAATGAAGTGATACAGGTAACTCATGGTAAAATAGAATTAAATCATCAACCGGTGATTATCGATACAACAAAGGAACATAAAAAATGAGAATATTTATTGACGGTTTGAACCTGCTACGCATTGAAAGTAAAGTATACATCTATCAAATCGAACTTGATCAAAATAAAGTAAACTGGTTAAAAAACGATGGTTTTAATCAGTTTTTTTCGACTGAAAAGCCTATACTACTTCATAAAAACGACGTTATTCAAATTAATCAACAGACTTTTCCTTTGGAAATCGGTGTGGTTGCATTGACCAAAGAATTTGAAAAGAAGTATAGATATCATGGGAATTTAGGTTATGAATATACTCAAAACAGTACAAAGTTTTCACTGTTCTCACCAGTAGCTAAAGAGGTTTTTGTAGTCATAGGTGAAAATGAATATCCAATGACATATAGTCAACCTATTTGGTCTACACAAGTTCAAGGTGATTTTGAAGGTATGATATATCAGTATAAGATTCGATTAGTTGACACCTTTAAAATGGTCAATGATCCATATGCTGTTGCATCCAACTTAAAAAATAATGTCATTATTGACTGGAATAAAACAGAATCCATGATTGCTTCACCCATCAAAGTTAAAAATTATGTAGACACTGTCATTTATGAAGGACATGTAAGAGATATGTCAATTCATTTAGATGTTCCATCACAAGGTGTATTTGAGGGTTTAACTGAAAAAAGTAAAAAACTTCATGGTTCAGTTATTGAGTATATCAAAAAACTAGGTATGACACACTTGCAACTTCTTCCTGTTTTTGATTTCGATGATGTAGATGATGAAAACAAGACAGAAGCTTATAATTGGGGATACAATCCAAGTCAATATTTTGTAGTTGATGGATGGCTAAGTAAAAATCCTAATGATCCATATGATCGTATCAATGGGTTAAAAAAAGTAGTGAATCATGCACATCAACATAAGCTTGGAATCAATATGGATGTTGTTTATAATCATGTCTTTGATCATTTGAAATTTCCATATGACGAGATTGTACCAGGATATTTCTATCGTCATACTAGCCAATTCTTTATGACTCATGCATGTTATTTGGATAACGATGTGGAAACAAGAAACTACATGGTTAGAAAACTCATTATTGATAGCTTAAAACATTTTGTTATTCATTATAAGATTGATGGATTTAGATTTGATCTCATGGGCCTTCTAGACATTGATACAATGCTAGAAATTGATAAAGAATTGAAAAAAATCAATCCCTATATTATGCTTTATGGTGAAGGCTGGAATATGCCAAATGAAGTTCCAGTTAGACAACGCTCAAATTCAAATAATCAAAGTCTGTTTCCTACTATAGGACACTTTAATGACTTTTATCGTAACACGATGAAAGGTGAATTGCATGGTCCAGGTTTAGGATATACCATGGGAAACCAGCATCTTGCTCAAAAAGCAATGGAAGCCATTATTGGGTCACCACACATCTTTACTTCACCTAATCAATCCTTAAACTATGTAGAGTGTCATGATAACATGACCTATTACGATAAAATGGTATTATCATGTGGTTATGAGAATCCTGAATTTAAGGTTTGTCAAGATTTTGCCAACCATTTGATTGCAATTTCACAAGGAGTTCCTTTTTATCATGCAGGACAAGAATTCTATCGTTCTAAAAAAGGCGTAGAAAATTCTTATAATAGTCCTGATGTAATTAATCAAATTCATTGGAATATTAAAGAAGATGGCGTCAAAAAGCTTAAACAATTGCTGAAACTAAGAAAAAAATATGCTTTATATCGTCAGACAACTTATAATGAATCTGTAACAATCTCTAAAGAAAATCATTTAATCATTTATAGATTGGAAAATGAAAAAGAGTCTTTGACTCACTATATAAAAAATCAATTTGAGATTGAAAAGTTCCCATTAAACAATGGAAAACTCATCTTTCCTTCTCAAAAAGCACTTTCTGAAGACAATTATATATTTGTTGATAAACCTGGTATTTATATCATCCATTCTCAAAAATAAAGGAGGAAAATGATGCGAATAATTTCTGATTTTGACGTTAATGAGTTTTTGTTGGGCAGATCAGCTAACCTTTACAACATCATGGGAGCTCACTTATTGCATGACAAAAAAGGTGTTGTTACTGCGACAGAATTTACTGTTTACGCACCTAATGCTAAAGAAGTTAGATTGGTTTCTGATTTTAATGGTTATGAGGGATGGAAACATGTTTTAACTAAGATTCATCATCTAGGTATTTTTAGAATTGAAGTACCTGGAAATTACGAATGGTCAACATACAAATATGAAATACACACCCATGGTGGGCGTGTATTATATAAAGCTGATCCATTTGGTTTTTTTGCAGAAGTAAGACCACAAACAGCCTCTAAGGTTTGTAGTTTAGATGGTTTTATTTGGCATGACCAAAAATGGATTGAAGAAAAGAAACCAAGCTATCAACAACCACTACTTATCTATGAAGTACATTTAGGGTCATGGCGCAGAAAATATGGTCAATTTAAACCTTATAATGAAGTCATTGATGAACTCGTTCATTATGTTGCTGATCAAGGTTTTACACATGTAGAATTGATGCCAATTTATGAATATCCACTTGATGATTCATGGGGATATCAGGGGACTGGCTACTTTGCAGCAACCTCTAGATTTGGTAGTCCTAAAGATTTGATGTATTTTATTGACCGGATGCATGAAGCAGGTATTGGTGTCATTATGGATTGGGTCCTAGGTCACATCTGCAAAGATGCTCATGGATTATCATTTTTTGATGGTACACCGCTTTATGAATTTGATGATAGTAGAAGAAGAGAAAATTTAACTTGGGGAACAGATAATCTTGATTTTTCTAAAGGAATTACAAGAAGTTTCATGTTATCAGCTCTCTCATTTTGGATGGATTATTTCCACGTGGATGGTTATCGTATTGATGCAGTTTCTAATTTAATTTATTATTTAGGAAATAAAGAAAATGGTGTTAATCAGGATGCTATCAATTTCATTAGACAATTAAGCTTCCATTTGTTTGGTAAGGATGATCGTGTCTTATTTATGGCTGAAGATTCAACTGATTTTCCATATGTCACTCACCCAGTAGATACCGGTGGTATGGGGTTCAACTATAAATGGAATATGGGATTTATGAATGATGTTTTAAGTTATTTTAAGGAAGATCCAATTCACCGGAAATTTCATCATGATAAAATTACATTTGGCTTAGTCTACGCATTTAACGAACAATTTGTTCTGCCATTCTCACATGATGAAGTTGTTCATATGAAAGGTAGTTTGGTCAATAAAATGCCTGGAGATTACTTTCAAAAGATGGCCAATTGGCGATTATTATTGTCTCTTTGGATGACACACCCAGGGAAGAAATTACTCTTTATGGGTCAAGAATTTGCTTCATTTAGCGAATGGGCATTTCAAAAAGAATTAGATTGGAACCTCTTTGATTTCCCAGCACATCAACAAGCCAATCACTTCTTTAAAGATTTGGCTCAAGTTTATCGTCACCATGATGCACTTTACCAATATGATCATAACCCTAAAGGATTTGAATGGTCTGTCGTTGATGACAGAGATCAAAGTGTATTTGCTTATATTAGAAGAAGTGACACTGAAACATTGGTTATCGTTTTGAATATGACTCCAAATGTTCATGAATTCTATGAAGTTGGTGTACCTTATCCAGGAACATATGAAGAATTGATCAATAGTGATAAAGCCATTTATTTTGGTAGTGATTTATACAATGGATTACCACTAAAGGCATTCAAAGGTCAAAAGAATCATTTTGATTATTTTATTAAACCAACATTAGGACCATTATCAGGCATTATATTTAAATATAAAAAATAGCACTTCGCAAGAAGTGCTTTTTTGTTATGTTGGCCGAAGGGTAACATAAAACCACCTGCTATGCGGGTGGACTCAAAAAAGCGGAAGCGTTGAAAAAAAAGAATCCCCTTGATTGGTATAATGGTAATAACCAATTGCCTTACACCAATATAATCAAGGAGGATT
>JAHISX010000066.1 GCA_018817915.1 Bacillota bacterium | reverse complement strand
TCAATCTGATTTATTAGCAGATATCGAAGGCGTTAACGAAAATCAATTATTAATGGATATGGCTGATCAACTTTTAACATCCATTCCAATGCCAACAATTCCACAAGTTACTTATTATTGGGGACCAGGCGAAACTATGCTTATCGATGTTTGGAATAATGGTATTGCTCCTGCAACTGCAGCTGCAACTGCTGAAGCTTCATATCGTACACGTGTAGGATTATAAAAATCATATGATATAATGAAATTACCATAAAGAGAAGGCGAGAGACAAGCTCAACGACCCTTCAGCAACCTACCAAAAGGCAAGGTGCTAAAGCTTGATGGATGGGGTATTTTAAAACAGATTTAAGATCCCGTTCTATCTATGGGGTCTTTTTC
Organism: Bacillota bacterium; assembly: GCA_018817915.1. Taxonomy (GTDB): domain Bacteria; phylum Bacillota_I; class Bacilli_A; order Acholeplasmatales; family Acholeplasmataceae; genus Peloplasma. Next base: position 24,401 of record JAHISX010000066.1, on the reverse strand, counting down.
TTTGCATGGAATAAGGAAGAAAGAAGAACAATCATGAAATATGCTATTGATATACCAAGACATCAACAATTCTATATTAGATATCAAGGTTTAAAGGATGTGAAGATACTCAAGGAAAGATTAGAACCAAAAGGTTTTCATTTTGAAGATTATATTGGAACGTGTGGCTATTCATTTCCCATACTTGTTGTTAATTATTTAGATAAGGATGTATTTGGCTCAAATGTAGCTAATATGGGTTGTGCTGCACAATGTGGAGCAACCATTCTTTCAGTTGAAAGATTCTTAAAAGAAATAGTAAAAGAAAATTAAATCACAAACATCTCTTTAACTGATCGGTCTTAAGAAAGACCAAAAAGGAGAAATCATGAAAAAATACAAAGTTATAGAAAGAGATGTTGTTATTGATGGGATTTATTGTGACTACATGTATGACAATGAAGAACATACTTATTATCTTATGAGAAGTTATGACGGAAAGTATGTTTTGATGGCTTTAGGTGATGATGCTAATGATTCAAAAATCGCATTCTATTTCTTTTCCATGGAGTTTTGCGGTATGTTTGATACTTGGGGCAAAAAAGAATTTATTAAACATGTCAACAAGTATAAAAATGTTAAATCAATTTAGAGAATCACCAAAAATCAGTTTGATGATATGATTGATATCATTAATTTATATTAAGTTTTAAGAATGTGGGTAGAATTAACTCCCACATTTTTCTTTATGCATTTGTCGCATAGTATGCGATCATTTTTGTTTTTAAAACAGTTAAGATATGTGTATAATAGAAAAAAGCAAAGGTAATAAGATAAAAAAGGGTTAACAGAGATTGTTTTATATTGGTTAGAAGTGGCTCTATGATCTGGTTAGAAGAAGACACAATAGGTAGATTCAATGCTATGATTTCTAAACAAAAGGAAATTGAGGGTGAAACTGGAGTGCCCCAAAAAAAGTATTCATCTGTAGATAGCATTTAATGATAAAATTAAACCAAATAAAGAAGTGATTTCAAATGAAGGAAACCAGATGTATAATGGAATAGAGTATTGTACTAAATTGGAAGAAGGAGTAAAGATTTAATTTGTATTGGATATAGACAAATACACTTTAAATCACAAATGAAATATATGTCTTTTTGGAAAGAAATGACACAAAATAAAGATTATACTTACAAAGGTAAAAAATTGTATAAAGGTGAAGGTATTGAAGATATTGGCGAATATCATATAAAATTAATTTTTGTTAGTAGCAATTCAAAGTATCGTCAAGGTATATCTTTTAGCATGTTTATGATGAAAGGATTTATAAAAGTAGACAACGAAACAATCAAAAAAGGTGGTATGTATTTATGGGAAGATCATTCACCTAAAGAAATAGAGTTTGATGTAAAAATCGATTCAGGTGCGCTTCATATTATTCATTTCTGTGATAATACTGGAACTGGTTCAAGAGTATCAGGTAATGGAAATTTCGCTATGATGAAGGAAAGAATATCAGAAACTAGAGTAAGATATTATTGCAATGACATTGCTCCGGATGATGATTTTGATGATTTGATTTTTGAGCTTGAAATAACCCCCATATATTCATAAATTAACTATATTTTCATAAGTGAAGAGTAAACCACCTACTGATTGTGTGGAATCAATAAAGCAAAGCTTGAAAAAAGAATCCTCTTGGTTGGTATAATGGTAGTAACCAATTGTTATATAATAATATACTCAAGAAAGATTCTATCACCGACTTCAAAGAGTGGAGTGCCATCAAAATCGTATTCAATTCCAAATAGAGTTTTTATGACATAATAAACCAAATAAAGGAGTGATTGATATGTATCAAAGAGTTGCTAGCTTAAAAGAATTAAAAGAAAAGAATATGATTCGTGTTGAATTAGAAGGAACAGCAATTTTATTAACAATAAGAAACGATCAAGTGTTTGCGATTGGTGATAAGTGTCCACATCTAGGTGCTTCGCTTGCAAAAGGTTCTTTATCAGATGGTATTGTAACATGTTCAAAACATCATGCTCAAATTGATGTAACAAATGGAGAACTTGTTGGTAGCCCCAAAATTCTATTTTTAAAAGTACCAGCAAAAAATGCTAAAACCTATCCAACAAAAGTTGAAGAAGATCATATACTTGTTGGAATATAATTAGATTAAAAATCATAATTATTACTAATGTGATATTTAGGTTGAAGAAAAGGGCTCTTAAAAAAAATATAGGGTATACCCTCGAATAATTTAAATACCTATAATTTCAAATTGAATGATAAAACAAAGTACTTCTCTAGCCGAAAATCCCCATTTAAACCCATTAGTCTGAACCGCTCCCTGTCAAGTAGACAGTGGAAATAATTAAATATTTAGTTGATTTAAGGCTTGATTTCGATATTCAATCGGAGTTAAGCCTTTTAATTTTTCTTGATACCGTTGCTCATTGTTGAAAAAATTGTCCTCAAACCGACCGCATAGTACTGATAAGTCCTCTAATTTCTCATACCAAATATGAAATTTTTAAATATAATTATTCATCATAATTGATGTGATTATGATTACTGGTTATAATTCAAACATGTATCATAGTTACTTAATCTAGGTTTGGGATATTGAACTGTATCTAAGTAAAAAGTAAAAAAAATCAAACTAAGCAATTAATTATGAGACGAAAAACTTTAAAAATCACACAATAGTATTAATATAAGAATAATAACGTGCTAGTATTAAAGTAAAGAAGGTGAAGGAATGAAAGGGTATCAAGTATTAGCTCAAAAAGTAGTCTTTAATTTTAATGATGCATTAGAGATATTTAAGAATAAGGCGACGACTTATGGCGCACTGGTCGATTAAAAAAACAAGGGCTCATCAAAAAAGTACGTAATGATTTATACGTGAGCATTAATCCAGCGACAGGGTATGCGTTTGCTTCTAAGTATCAAATAGGATCATCTATTAATAATGATGCATATATCAGTCATTCAAGTGCACTAGAGTATTATGGCTACCAAAATCAAGTTAGCTATGTTTGTTATATATCATCTTCAAGTCGGTTCAACACATTTGAATATGAAGGCATCATCTATAAACAAATATCCATAAAATCTAATAAAAGAATTATTTCACCTTCATACACAGAGCTGATCAAAATCACTGACATTGAGAAAACAGTCGTCGACTCCATTCAAATGAGTGGTTCAATCATCAGCTTAGAGGAACTTATCTATAGTCTTGAAATCATTCCTAAACTCAACGAGAAAAAAATAACCGAATATTTAGAAGATTATAATATTCAAGCACTGTATCAGAAAACAGGATATCTGCTAACGCTTTTCAATGACACACTTATGCTAAGTGAATTCTTTTTTGAAAGTATAAAAAAGAGAATTCTTAAAGGTGTTGTGTATATATCCGATGATGCCAAACAAGGTGGTATATTCATCAAAGCATATCAAGTTGTTGTACCAAAATGGTTAGAGAAAAGAGGTAAACTTCATGAGATATGATCCGATTGTATTGCAAAAACTTTCAATAAACTTAAGTATCATAAGAAATACACTCGAAAAAGTTATATTTAATTTCAAACGATAAGTTTAAATAAATTCGAAGAAAAGTCAGAAGTTATCACAATTTTTTGAAGTTTGATGTTTTTATCTACTAGATTCTTTTGACAAATTGTTATATATTTAAGAGTTTTTGATAATATAAAAGTATAGAATTATATAGAAAGAAAGTAGTGATATCATGGAAAAACTCATATTTCCCCTTTCAAAGTTGCTCGAAGGTCTTGAAATGGTTTCAAGAGATTGTACAGTCTATATGCATAAGAAAACATATGAATTTATAATCATCACTGATGAGGATTTACGCACATACGACATATATCGGTCAGATGAAGATCAAACACTTCTGGAGTGGGAAAAAGACATGATGCATCTTTTGGATGATGTTCTATATCAAAAGAAAGATGAATATATTATATTACCTGATTCATTTGAACTACATGAACACAAGATTATGGAACGTTTTTCATATACCCTTTCTGATACGTTAAGAGATGATTTTTTGAATGCTATTTTTAGAAAAGGAGCTTTTCAACGATTTCAACAGCTATTGATTCATTATGGACTAAGAGATATATGGTTTGAATACAAACGGAAAAGTTATCTTGAAAAGTTAATTGCATGGTGTGAAGAACAGGGGTATGCGTATGAGTAAAAAGTTTATATTGAGTCATTTTGAAGATATCATACCAAATCATATCTTATCACGAGGATACGACTACTATAATGAGGATTGCATCAAGCGGTTTAGGATAGATGAAAACTTAGTTTATGCATCTGTTTTAGGCACTGATCTCTATGAAGTTGAGATTACACTAGACCCCGATCACAATCATGTGATTGATGTAACATGTTCATGTCCTTATGACCAAGGTCCATATTGTAAACATATTGCAGCTGTGATGTACCACTTGAATGTTGAGATTAATGATCATCAAACAGATCGTTTTAAAACATATCTAGAGACAAAGACGAAACAGGAACTGATTGAAATGTTGTTGGATCTTGCGGATGAAGACCCACAGATTTCGATGAGATATGGATCAGATAAATCTAATTCTAATATTTCATCACTGATTGATGTTCACCTAGACCCATTCATGGATGATGGCTTTATTCATTATCGTGATGCACGAAAAGCAATCAAAGGATTTGAGATTGCTTTAAGTAAAACTGAGGAGTCTCTACCCATTGATCAATTTAGGATCAGTTTTGAAATCATCAAAAAATGGCTTATAGTATATCAAGAGTTTGATGATTCAGATGGTAATCTATCATCAATTAAATACGAAGCTTTGCAACTTCTTCAACAAGCGGCAGAAGAAGTAGACCAAGAAAATGAAATCATTGGAATTGTAAAAGAAATCAGAGTTTTTATATCGGCTTCTGTTGATTATGATTTTGAAGATACACATCTTGAATTACTACGTTCAATTTTTTCACTCATCAGGTTCAAGGCAATTAAAGACATGCTATCTATAACCATCAAATCTTTGGTTGATTTTAATCATAAATCTACTTATTTTAAGTATTACCAAGATGAAGTGATTGATCTGTATTATCTATTTTTAAATAACTCAGATAAAAAAGAAGCAGATGAATGGATGCATTCTCATTTGCATAGTCATCCGATGAGAATCAGAGCAATCGAACAGGCATTTAAAAGAAGAAACTATCCCTTCATTATTAAAATATGTCAAGAAAGTCTAGAACAAAATCTAGGTTATCAAAAAGAATGGCATCACTATTTAGTTCAAGTATATACGCTTACCAAGCAATATGAGTTAGCTCATGCACACATGAGTCATCTCATATTGCTAAATGATTCAACCTACTATCAAATCTATAAAGCATCATTTGAACACTCTAAATGGCCAAGTGAAGTTATAAGGCTTCTTGATGAACTTGGCAAACAAAATTATATCCCGTCAATCTATGAAAAGATCATGATTGACGAAAAAAAATATGATTATTTGCTACGCTATGTGACTGAACACCCACGTAAGGTTTTTGATTTATATCAGCATTTTCAAGAGATTTATTACGAAGAAGTTAAGTCGATTATGAAACAAGAGATATTGAATCAGTTTAGCAGTGGATCGAGTAAAAAGCATTATCTAAATCGATCACATTATTTAGATACAATGCTGAAAGCTTATGGAAACGAAGAAACAAAGGCAATGATTTATGAAATGAAAACGATGTTTAAAAATCGTAAAGCACTCAATGAGGTACTCGATCACTATTTTATGAAATTGAGTTAAGATATCGATATCAGTTGAGTATATTCAATGATGAAAAGCATTTGCACTTTTTGCAGTATAAAGAACATGATATCCATGTTGCACAGAACTCAAATACATAAAAGTTAAAAACTTGGTCAATAAGAGCATAAGAGAAATATAGCGTTCATCACGTGCTTGGTAATCTTGAACAGTAGTCAATGATAAGCAAAGAAGGTTTTACGTAATTATGTGTTTCGAGCAACTAGGCTTGACAATTTTGATCAATTGACATAAAATATAGGCGTAGTAGAAATACTACATAGAAGCTAACCAGTATGCTTCTGAAATCATGACTGGTGCGATCATCAGTTCGCTAACCCGCATGCGACTAATAAATAGCGGGTGCGTAAATGAACAAAGCCTCTTCGGAGGCTATTTTTTTTAGGGGGAAATGAGATGACACCTTTTGGCTTATATGTTTTGACTCAAGAATATATGGATAAGTATTATATCGCCAAATATCCACAAGACAAAGAAACTGGCGAAAGACCGTTTTTCTTTGCTTTCAAAGAAGAGTTAAATGATATATATTGGGTAATTCCAATTAGTTCAAAAGTCAAAAAATATAAACCTATCATAGAAAAATTTCCCAAATCAGGTGTCATTTATGAACTGTATGGAAGTAAAGAATCAGTCATATTGACACAAAATATTGTGCCAGCAAAACTTGAGCACTTTGAAAGAGAGTTTACGGTTAATTCAATTCACTATGTGCTAAAAGATGAAACAATAAAGCATGAAGTCATTACAAGAGCAAAATCAATTATAGCGCTCATAAAGCATCGTGATATTCCCTTTTTTAAAGAGGTTAAAGACTTATACAACAGTTTTACAAAATAATAAATTCAAACGACAAATGCGAAAAATATCAATTATACGCATTTGCCGTTTTATATTTAAATCCAATCCTGATTGGCTTTAAAGTATGATAAAAAAACCATTCCAACCTTTTCTATACAAATCCCAGAATGTCTCTGTATGTCTCCAATATGGGTTTTATGAGCATTGTGCTGCTCTTTGTAAACCACCAGCATGATGTTGCACATATGACAAATTTTAACTTTTGTGAAAAAATGTCCTCAAAACGCCTTCAAAGTACTTGATATTCCCCCCTTATCTTGATAATTAATTAGCCAAATCATTCCCATTCCCATTCATTATCTTAATCACATGCATACTGAATGCAACACAATGCTAGTTATCAATGATGTAAATTAATGTCAAACCTAGGTTTAGGATATTGAACTAAACCGACAATTAAATCGACAAGACGATGACGGTTTAAGCCATCTCAACATACATATCTTTTTATTTATGTTACCTATAGTATTTATACATTCGATATCTTGACAAAATAACTAATATCAAGTATGATATAAGCATATATGACAAGAGGTGTTATAATGTCAAGGAAGAAATTAGAGGAACTTATCAAAAAAAAGAACGGATACATCACGACTCAAGATGCAATCTATGAGGGTATCCATCGTGAATATTTAACTATGCTTGTTGAAGAGGAAAAGCTCATTAGAACATCACCTGGTGTATATCTATCAAAAGATGCATGGGAAGATAAACTTTATGCATATCAACAAAAAAAGAAGCGTATGATTTATTCACATGATACAGCTTTATACCTCCATGGTTTATCAGATAGAGACCCAATTTCATATAGTGTGACACTGCCTACTGGTTATAACACATCTCAAATCAAACAAATCGAGTTAATTACTTATACGATTAAACCATCTTTATTTGAGCTTGGTAAAATGATTATGAAATCACCATTTGGAAATGATATTACAGTCTATGACAAAGAAAGAACGATTTGTGATATCATCCGTTCAAGAAGTCGTATTGATCAGCAAATTCTAAATGATGGATTAAAACGCTACGTTAAAGACACATCCAGGGATTTAAACAATTTAATCATATATGCTAAAAAAATGGGCATTGACAATGTATTGAATAATTATATGGAGATTTTATTATGATTTCTAGTGAACAAATTAAAGAGAACTAGATAAATACTTGTTTTGCGTAGTACACTTTCAGATTATCAAATACAACTCACATTAAAACGTTCAATTTTGACAGTGTTAAGAATACAGTATTAGCTTAGAACAGCAGAATCTATAGTTACTTTAAAAAGACTGTCATAACAAAGAGGATAATAGATTTAAAATGAACACAAATTTTGATACAAATGATAAATATACTGATTGATTTCTATTTTATCGGACAAAACCATTAGATTTGTCCGATAAATCTTTGATTATTAATGTCATAGATGATAATATTAAACTAATAAAAAATTTGGGGGGTAAACTATGTTTTCTAGAGAACAGATTCGACAAGCTCAGGAATTAGCTGTAGAAGTAATGAAAAAATCAGTTGATGAACCTGATAAAAAAATACATCCAAAAGTAGGTGCAGTGTTATTATTCCCGGATGGTTCAATGACAAGTGCTTTTAGAGGAGAATTGGATTATGGTGATCATGCTGAGTTTACTCTCTTGCATAAAAAACATAGAATAGAAAATATTGAAGAAGCGTGGTTGTTTGGAACATTAGAACCATGTATGGCTAGGCATCCTAACAAAACTCCATGTGCAAAAAGAATACAACTTAGAAAAATAAAAAAGGTCTATATAGGTATTGATGATCCTGATCCAACTGTTAGTGGTACAGGAAAAAAATACTTAGAAGACTTTGGTATATCTATTGAATATTTTGATAGAGATTTGCAAAATATTATAACACAAGAAAATCAGTCATTTCTAGAAGACGCTATTTTAAGGTCTGAAACTGAAAAACATAAAAAACTATTAGAAGATAAACCAAATAGTGATTATTTGAGTCATTTTATAGATTACTTTGAGGAAAGTGATATTTCACAAGAAGCTTTACGTCACTTTATAAATGAAGCTAATTCTAAATTTTTAAAAGTTCATGAAAAACCAGAATATTCAGAAGATAACATATACAATTACTTCAAAAAATGGGGCTTGGTAGCGTTTGATAAGGATAAAAGAAGATTCTCAAGAAATTTTATACTCTTATTTGGTAAAAAACCGTCTGAATATTTAGACAATTCACTATTTCAGGTAAGAGCGAAGACTGAGAATAAATCATTCGATTTGCCGCTTGTTTTGTTACCAAATGAGCTTTTTAAGTGGTATAGTACAAGAATTCCTACAATATCATCTAGAGAAAATCCTACGAGAAATGATCAATTTGTTTTTCCAATTGATGCAATTAATGAAGCTTGTATTAATGCAATGATTCACAGGGATTATTCAATTCAAGGCACATTCAATCAGATGTTAATAGAAGATAACCAAATTATCATTAATAGTCCAGGTGATGTTGTTTCACCACAGAAACTTGATGATGTATCCAAATTTACAGCTTCATCAATCGTTAGAAATCACAAGTTAGCTTTCATTTTTAGATCAATGAATTTGATGGAGAATAATCATTTTGGTATGGTTAGGTTTAAAGATATTCCAAGAAAACTCCAACAACCATTCCCGTTATTTAATTTTAAATCACCATTGCTATCGATCACTTTCCTCAAAAGTTTTAGCGATCTTTCAGATAAATATCGAAGTTACTATAAAGATGAAGTTTCAGATCAAGAAATTTCTATTATAAATTACCTGAATATCGCCCAAAAAACAACGATGAAAGAAATTAAGGAAATATTTAGTATGCCAAATGAAAAAGCCAGCCAAAGGACTCTGGTATCACTTGTTGATAAAGGATATATTATAGCAAAAGGTGCAAATAAAAATAGAACTTACCACAAAATATAGATTATCGGACAAAAATGATTGAGTTGTCCGATAATTGCGTCCTTGCCTTGATCTGATTTTCCACTTCGCGACAGACCCACTAAGAGTTAAGGGAAAGGACTAAAGATTAAGAATGAAGAAGCAAGACAACTACTTAAATACTTCATCATATTACGTTATTTACCAACATTTTATTCCGTTATATTTCTACCATTTTCAATAGATATTTACATCGTATTAAGCAAACGATTTTAATTACAATACGCTTAGAGGTTCATATAACAATAAAAAAATCTAATGCAATATCACAAAAAACTGAAATATTGTGAAAACGCATTAAAAAAGAAGTTTCTAAAAGATATAACGGGCTGCGACCAGCAATAGGATGGTAGTTTATTATCACAATAATCATTGCAATTTATTTATCATATAGAACAAACGGCAAATGCAAATAAAAAGAAATATATGCATTTGCTTTTATATTATAATCCAATCTTGATTGGTTTTTAAAGTATGATTAATAAAACCATTCCACACTTTTCTATTCAAATCCCAGAATGTCTATGTATGTCTCCAAAATGGATTTTATGAGCATTGTGCTGCTATTTTCAGTCCACCAGCATAGTGCTGCATGTATGGCATATAAGATGAGATGTGAATTCATTGAATAAATTTATTTAGTTCGCGTTATAATAGTTATATACAAACTTTGTCTAAGGGGGAACACATGAAAAAAATTGTAATCGCATTGTTGCTTGCTTTGGTTCTATCTGGATGTACAACTAAAGATCAACAAATACTTAATGCTCTTGATAGTGAAATATTGGTATGTGATGGGACATGTGTAACAGATCAAACCTTTGGGACATATGCAACGAATTATTATGATGACATGATTGAAGCATACCTTTTATCAATTGCTCCAAATCGATATGGAGAAGTTGTTCTTTTATCTAATGGAGAAACCTATGAAAAAACAGAAATCCCTCGATTAGATCCTGTAACAAATCATTTCGATATACCTATCGTACAACCATATATTACTTTAGGACTTATAATATCTGAAATTGAAACTTATATTGAGTTATGCACGATAGATGATGTGTGTGTTGGGCCACGAACTACATTATATAGCAGTATCACAGATGTTGATTACGGATTTGATGAGCAAAGTGGATTTTATACATATCATACTATAAGTGTTAAAGGTGAAGAAAGAATTGAAGCCTACAGGTTTAATATGGCAACGGATGATCCAGAGTTTGAGCATCTTATCTATTGGAATACACTAGAAAAATATCACTATTCATTTTTGAAAGATAACATCTATAAAGAATATTCATATACAGCCAATGATGATTATTCATTTGTATATATTGACATTGCTTCAAAAAAATATCTATATTATGATCTTAATCAAGAAGAAGCAATATTTAAAATGTATAATCCTGAAAATGGCATATTTTATGCGAATTCATTTTCAAACAATTCAGTAACATATTATAAGGATATGGAATTTGTTGCTTCTTTAAGAAATGATGGTATATCATATCTGAGCAGTATCAGTTTGTTTTCGATGAATGGATGGGATGCTGTATTAAAGAATGGTTCAATTGAAACACCATATTGTACTATTTATCACGAGGAAGTTCAGGTTTTAAATCAATACCAAGTAACGATGTATACACAAGGCCTTAGATATTACAACTTGAAAGCACAGTTGAATTTAACTGAAGATGAGATTACTGACTACGTATATCCAATAGAATTTGAAGGTGATTTAACCTTTGACGAATTATATCAAATATTCATAGCATTCGATGAGATGGAAAATCCTTTAGAGTCTGTCGGTTTAGATCAAAATGATATTTTAGCTATAATGAAAGAGTTATTAGAAGATTTCGCAAGAAAATATAAGTAAACGAAATAATCAGAAGAATTGAAGAATAGATTATATGGATAAGATTTAGAAATTGAATTGGAGGTACGAATCATTGATGAATCAGAATAACGACATTAAACAAACAATCAATGGAAGAACTGTTGAGTTCATTGATGAGACACATGAATATTTTGTTGATGGCATCAAGGTTCCTAGTGTCACTCAAATTGTAGCATCCGTTCTCCCTTCTCAATATAAAGATATAGATCCTTTAGTTCTACAAAGAGCAGCTAATAAAGGTATATCGCTTCATAAAGAGATAGAACTGTTTGAGACAGATGGCGTTTACGGTCATAGTGAAGAATTCAAAAATTATGTAAGACTAAAGAAATACCATCAATTTCAATCTACCAAAAATGAAGTGTTGATCTATATAGAACACGAAGGTAAACCGGTTTGTGCTGGAAGACTTGATATGATCATCGAATCAAAAGAGCATGATGGCATCGGCATCGGGGATATCAAGCGAACTTATAATATTCATCATGAGCATTTGAAACTCCAATTAAATCTATATGCTTTAGGATATGAACAAAGTTATCAGAAAGAGATAAACTTTTTAAGATGCATTCATTTAAGAAATAGAGAAAGTAACTATATTAAAGTTCCCTTAGACAAAGATTATGCAATTGGGAAATTAATAAAATATCATACAAATTTGAGCATTTAAAAAGGAATAGACACGGGGGACTCCGCAAATTGTATATTTTTTGATAACAACAAAGTTTTGATTTTCAATTCATAGAACAAAGACTTAGGATGGAGGGGATATGATGGGTACCAACATGGACCAAGAAGAAAAAAATACGACTAGAGATATAAGATATAAGTATCTATTGCTTCCTATTGAAAGTATCATACCTCAACAACATTACTTGTCAAAAGAAAAACTAGATAAAGCCAAAATATATATTGATAATAATCAAGATTATGGGAAGATTTATGTGATTGAATATAAAAATAAGATATTCTCAGTTGATGGGCATCACAGACTATTTTATCTTTATCAACAAGGTATTCGTGTTGTCAAAGTTATTTGTGAGGTCAATGATAATAACAATGTTTTATACCAAAGATTAGCAGATGAATCCATTCGTATAGGTTTTCATTCTATCAAAGATTTAGAAAATAGAATTCTTGCCTCTGATAAAGAGTATGAAATGATATGGATTGATAAATGCCAAATGTTATTATTATCTGAAGATGAAAAAGTCAAGTATATAAACAACCCATGTAGATACAGTGCATTACCTTTATATAAAGAACTAAGATACAATAAAGATGATATCTTGGTCATCCATGATACAAATTATTCTGTTTCACTCTTAAATCAATATCATGCCCACCAAGTATTTTTTAGACTTTATCATAGCATGAAAAATATAGCTAAGATAAATATTGCAGGATACAAGATTAAAATATGTCATATTGAAGAGGATTTAGAATCTATTCAAAAGATAATTAATCTTTCATATGTTCATATTAGAATATCTTTAGATGAAATTATATGGATGACTAAAGATAGAGTGTATGACTCTAGCTTGTGGATGTTTATCATAGATGAGATAACAAATCAGAAAATAGCTTTAGGTATTGGTCACTATGATCAAACAGTTAGAGAAGTCATTCTTGATTGGATTCAAGTCTTACCAGAATTTAGAAACCACGGTTTAGGCAAAATGTTAGTAACAAATATGTTATATAATTCACCAAAAGATGCTTTATTTGCTACTGTATCAGGCGAATGCAATAATCAACAAGTTCCCGAAAGTTTATATCGATCATGTGGATTTACTGGAACTGATATTTGGCACATATTGAAGTAAATAAAATATTCATAAAATTGATTGAAGCATATGAATGGCTTGACAAAAATAAGGAAAAAATCAAAAAATATATACCATATATCGTATAAGGAGATAACTCATGAAGATTCGATTTTATAATAATGCTTTAAATGTTTTAACCATGACAATAGTGGAAATATCTTTTATATTTTTCATAGGATTAACAATACATCTAAACTCTATAATTATGTTAATCATAGGTACAGTTGGTTTTCTAACAGGTTTGATTATGCTTGTTTTGTTCATACAAAAACATTTCTATAAAGTAGAGATTAATAATAAAGGGATCACTTGGTTTTTTAGAAAACGTAATACTGTTTTCATCAAGTGGGAAGATATAGACTCATTGCGAGGATCAAGTGAATGGAGAATAGGAAGTGTTAGAGTAGATTCTAAAATGATAGATAATAAAAATCTATATTTTAATGTAAACTACTTTAGATTAAAAAAAATTATTAGTATATGCCCAATTGATGATCTTAAAATACAGCTTAAAAAAACTCGAATCTTCTACACAGAATCAAAAAGCTTAAACAAAAAAGATAAATAACATGTCAAATTAAAATAAAAAGCTGTTTCATATTAGAAGCAGTTTTTTACCTATTATTATAAGATGCTATTGCTAGATTAATCATTCATAATGATTGCTATACTATTTCTAAGTTTGAACTGATACCAAAAAGTTGTACTTAGTGTAAACTAGTATATATGCAGGAGGTATCACATGAAAGACAAAAAATATAATTCGCACTGAATAATATAAAGCATAAGAAAATGAAAAAATCAATAATAACAGATGCTATTGACTTATGAATTGGATTTAGTTTATAATGATCATAGGGGATGTTTTTGTAATTTTTATAAAGAATGTCTCTTGACGTTCTTTTTTGTTTTAGCTCGTAAGAACAAAATATAGCTCAAAACTTAGAAATAGGAAAAGAATAGAGTTTGCGTCGGAATCATATAAGATAGCAAAAATAATTAACCAAGATTTTTTTTATAAACTTTAGTTACAAAAATATTTTTTAAACATAAATTTACAGTATTGTAATTTAACTCATAGAAAAAGGGGGAGAAGAAAGCATGACTGGGAACACTAGATTCTATTTTAAGAATCACTTGGTTTGGCAAGTAGAACCTGTATCTCAAACTGCATATATTATGAGTAAGAAGAATGATGCATCATACTTATTTGATAATGCAGAAAAAGATATTTGGTTAATGATTTATAGTAAGTGTACGTTTGATGAAATGATTGTTGAACTTAATCGAAAATATGATGTTTTGAAAGAACAATTAGAAAAGGATGTTAAAGCTTTTCTAGATGATGTTTTAAAAGAGGATTTGATTTATGAAATCTTCTAGTGATTTGTATTCATTTGCCAGTATTAATAAAACATTAACTGCAGTGACAATTGAACTTAATACAAGCTGTAATTGGAGATGCAAACATTGTTATATTGATGATTTCAGTTACGAGTATGAGTTATCAATCCAAGTGCTTGATAAACTATTCCAAGATTTAAGAGCTATGGGAGTTGTAGATATATTATTAACTGGTGGCGAAATGTTTATGAGGAAAGATATTGTAGATATTCTTAAACTCGCCAGAAGCTATTTTTTCGATGTTTCGTTGTTCACAAACGTTTCATTAATAGATATTGAAAAAATAAAGGCAATCAAAGAATTATTCATTGATCATATCTCATGTACTCTTTTTTCTCTTGATGAATGCATTCATGATAATGTTACTGGAGTAAAAGGATCTCTTCAAAAAGTATTGAACAATTTAAATCTACTGAGGGTTAATAATATTAATGTTGAGGTAAAACATATAATTACTAATTTAAACCAGAATGAATATGAGAAAATTGTAGAATATTGTAATTTAATGGGTTTTAAATATCGTCTTACCCCAACAATTTGGTCAAAGCGTGATAATGATAGAGAACCTTTAAATTTTAAGGTGTCAGAAGATTATTTAAGAGAGAATATATTGAAAATTGATGACCTTAGAAATACTACTATAGTAAAGAAAACTGATGACCTATATATATGCAATGCTACTAGATATTCTTGTTCAATTCTGGCTAATGGAGACGTAAATCCATGTACTAATTTGAACGTTAAAATAGGTAACATACTAGAAAATAATATTAGAAGCATACGTGAAAACTCTGAATATCTTAATTGGGTTCAAAATTTGAAGTGGAGTGTACTTAATGAATGTAAGACTTGTGATGTAAGTGAATATTGTATGAGATGTGGTGGAATATCATTAATAGAACATGGGGATTTATTAACTTGCAACAAGTTCGAGAATACTGTTGCAAGAATTAGAAGTGAAAAAGAATGTGGAATAAAAAGAAATGTAAAAGTAGGAAGTACTATCTGTTAAGAAAGATGATATTCAGTCAATTAACGTTATATTGGTCAAAATTATTTTTATTGAAAATAATATAAGAAAGAATACCTACTAGAAAATTCATATGAAGCATTTGATCAAAGGATAGTGATTTTTTGTTTCATGGATTAATTATCTTATTCTTAGACATGAGAAAGTAAATAAAATCATTATAAATCATATAGAGAGGAGGGAATATGATGGAAAAGTATATTGTACCAGAGGTTAAAAAAACTGAAACAATATCAATTGACGTTACTTTGAAGAAAACAAATTGTAGTGGTAATAACTCAAGAAAAATGCCTGTTGGTAACTTTGCAAACAAAAAGAAATAGGAATGACAAAAAGAATAGACTACCTTTCTATTCTTTTTTGCAAATATATAAGGAGTGGTGCATATATGAATAAAATAAAAAGCATTACAGAAATTTATGATATAGCATATGAAAATGAAACAATGATGTCTATAATGATAGAGTTGACTAGCCTGTGTAATTGGAGCTGTGAACATTGTTATGTAAGTGAATCTTCAAAAGATAGATACACATATAATCAGCTAAGGTCTTTGTTTGAAAGTTTACGCGAAAAAGGGGTTAATGAGATAGTGTTTATTGGAGGAGAAATATTCATAAGAAACGACATCATGAAAATTATTTCGTTAGCTAGAGAAATGTTTTTTAATGTTGTATTAGAAACGAATATTTCGTTACTTAATGAGAGCATAATTCAAAAGTTAAGTGAATTATATGTTACAGAAGTGTCATGTACGATGTTTTCTCTAAATGAAAAAGTTCATAATGAAATTACTAATACAGAAGGTTCTTTAACTAAAGTATTAAATAATCTAAATTTATTGAAGAAATATGGAATCTTTACATCCGTAAAAACACCTTTGATGAAAAAAAACAAGTATGATTTTCGATTAATTAGACAATTTTGTAATGAAAATGGATTCAAATTTAATGTAAAACCAGATCTGTTTCCAAAAAGGAACGGTGATGCTTTGGAGGAACTTATTATTTCAGATGAATCTTTACAAGAGATGATTACAGAATTTGACGAGATCAATAAACATAGTTTTGAAGAGGGAAAAAATCTTGAAGCATACCCCTGTTTAAATACTAGAATCTCTCTTTTTTTAGATTATAAAGGTGAAGCATTTCCCTGTATCAACTATAGACAATCCATAGGCAATATATATTTAAACACACTAGATGAAATTTGGAATCACCCCAAACGTCATGAAATTGCTAATTTAAAATACAGAGATTTAGAAGGTTGTTTAAAATGTAACAAAATAGATTTATGTGTACTTTGTCCTGGCGTAGCGCATATGGAAACAGGAAGCATTTATGAATGCGCAATAGGTAGTAGAAAAATGGCAAAAAGCAGGTTGAGTCATGAAAAAATATTTTAAAATAATTCAAAAAGAGCTAATATTATTTGTCTTTCTTACATTCTTATCTTACTTTTTTTATGCTTTAATACCTTATTTTACAAAGCTTCTTTTTGAAGGCCAATACCTTACAGCTATAATAGGATATACAGGATCTTTAAGCTTGTTTGTTATACTAGCGTATTTTGGTAATATTACACAAACAAAATACAAACTTAATTTTGATAAAGCTCTTAAAAAAGACTACTTTTCAAAAGTCACAAAGCTAAAGTATGAAGAGTTTTCTGAGAAGAAAGTCGGAGAATATATTTCATTTCAAGCAAATGATATAGCAGAAATAGGTAACGATTACCTAAATCCGATGATGGCAATTATTACTCAAAGTGTTAGGGTCTTGACGGTTTTTGTTGTTATTGCAGTAACTCTAGACATAAAAGTAAGTTTGATATTAATTTGTATTTCACTAATAGGAGTTTTGTTGCCAAAATCTTTTGGTAAAGAAACTGCGAAGCGAAGAACAAGTTATCTCCAACATCAAAAGAAGTACTATTCAAAGATAGAAGAGATTTTTAATGGATTTAAGATTATTAATTCCAGAACCAGAAGAAACATAAATGATGAACATAATAAAAGTTTAATTGAAATTTCAAACGAAAGGTATAAATATGGGAAAGCAAACGGATTGATGTGGGCTTTAAATGGGTTAGGTTCAGAAAGTGTCAATTATGTAGTTTTTTTGTATCTGGGATATCTAACTTTTTTGGGAAATATCACTGTCGGTTTTGCAATAGCTACTTTTCAATATGCTCAAGGATTAATGGAACCAGTACATGAAATCCTCTATTATCAAAGTTTAATTAATTCATCTAAAGAACTTGTTAAGTCATATTTTGATTTCATAAATACAGATCAACAAGAGAAGGAAAAAAATGTTATCAAAGATTTTCAAAGCATTAGTGTGTCAAAATTAAACAAGAATTATGAAACCTTTTGCTTGAGGAATATTAATTTAAAAATTGAAAAAAATAAGAAATATGCTTTGATTGGACTAAATGGCTCAGGTAAGAGTACTTTCTTGAATATCCTAGCATCTCATCTTACTAATTTTGAAGGGAGTATTAAAGTAGATGGTAATGAATTGAATGAAATTGAAGAGAGCTTTTTGATTGGAAGTATCGACCAAGAAGAGTACATATTTAGTGATGATTTTATGGAAAACACAACTGTATTTGATAGCTATGAGTCGTTGACGGACAATATATTTATCGAAGATGCAAAAACTTTTATAAATCAACAAAACTGTAGTGTTTTAAGTGGTGGAGAAAAACAAATACTAGGATTGATTAGACTTGTTAACAAAAACACGCCAATTTTATTACTTGATGAACCGGTTTCGGCAATTGATGCAAATAAGAAAGAAGTAATTACTCGGAAAATATTGTCGCTGAATAAAACGATTTTAATGATAACACATAAAATTGACTTAAACTTAAGAGATTTTGACGAGATAATTCTTTTTAATAAAGGCGAATTGCTATATAAATTACCTTATGATCAAATTTTGAGAAAAAAGGAATTTATTGCTTTTAAGAATAATATAGAATGATATATGGTGAAATTTTATGAAACCGACTAACAAAAAGGATATATACCAGAGTGATGAAGGTATTATATACTCAATTTCAAGAGAAGAAATTTTACCTCTAGATATTGATTATAAAAGAAAAAGTGGGAACGAGTACATCGAAGACGCACAGTTTATTATAGATAAAGTAGAAGAGATGCACCCGTATTTTTTAACGGAACTATACAATTTTGAAAAGTATGAATTTGCAAGAAAATCATTTCTAACAAAATGCGAAAAGACAAATTATTTAAGTTTTAAATTTCACATGATGGAATATTTTAAAACGCTATGTGATGGGCATATGTGCACAATGCCACTATCAAGTTATAGTTTAGATATAGAACTAGTTTTTGCTAGTGGGATGATAAAATTATGCGATGAGAACATAATAGTTAGAAGGATAGGTAATCGAGATATTACATATTTGATATCATTAATTGATGATTATTTCTATTTTGAGAATGAATCTTCAAGAACTTTGAGTATACCCTATTACTTAAGGGATAAGGACTTTCTAACTTTTGCAGGTTGTATAACTAGCGATAATGTTTTGCAGGTTGAGACAAATGTTGGAAGAGAAGCTGCTAGATTATCTGAAAAGTGCTTTATTGATAACAAGTCAAGTGACGAAGATTTCATTAATACTAGATTTATAGATGATGTACTAATTATTGAATATAATAGCTGTATAATGAATGAACAGCACAGTAAGGTTGTTAAAGAAGTAATCAACGCTAAAAAGAATGGAATTACTAAGTATGTTTTCGACTTGCGAAAAAATCAAGGAGGCAGTGCAGAATCGTATGAAATATTACTTGATGCATTGAATATTGAATACCCATTATTTGGTGCAATTGTAAGACTAAGCAATGAATTGTTAATTAGGGGAAAATCATATTACAAATTCAATAAATTAGCCAACAATGAACTGGCCTATACTTTCTATAAACCTAATTGCACCTGTACAAATGTCCCTGATGTTAAATTAGTGATCTTGACATCAAAATATACGTTTTCGTCAGCAATGCAATTTGCTTGTATTATTAGTGATGGTAGATTAGGTTACTTGATAGGAGAAATGCCATCAGGTGCTCCATGTTCTTTTGGAGATATTTATGAATTTCAAACTAAGAACTTAAAGGTACCGTTTATAGTAAGCCATAAATATTTTTTGAGACCAGACAATACAAAAGATTGTCATAAACTAATGCCAAATCAAAATATAGATTGTACAATTGCACTAGAAAAGGCAATATTGTACCTAAATCAGAAAATATATAATTGAAAATATTTAATATACTTAATATTTAGAGAATTTGTTTTAAAATTGTAGAAAAATTCCACAAGAAAGGTGAAGAATATGTATACAAAGGGCGAAGCATTAAAACTTTTTAAAGAGTTGTCAATTCTTCAAAAAAATGAAGATGTTAAATTATTAGATTATGATGAAGCTATGAAAATTGTGTTTTTACAGATTGAGAAGGCTACCAGTAAAATTCATGATAATTTACTTAGTAAAATTAAGAATGTAAAGAATCTCGACAAAAGAACAATTTATGTTGGAAGTGAGCAAAAATTTCCTTACGGATGTAAATCATGTTTATTAGGCAATGGTCTTGGTGCAATTCGGAAAACTAACAAATGTAATCTGGAGTGTAAATTTTGTTACTATTATGGGGAACTAGACAAGCAACCAGCCATTGTTGGTGATGTATGGGAGATTGGTGGTACATTGTTTTATGAACAAGACATTGATCTACTATTAACCATATATGATAAGCCATCCGGTATTGCATATGTTTATCTTGAACCACTTGTTGAAATTGAAAAATATTATCCAGTAATTAAAAAATTCAATGATGCTGGTATCTATCAACACTTGTATACTAACGGAGTACTAGCTACAGAGGAAAATCTGAAGAGTTTGGGCGATGCGGGATTGGATGAGATTAGATTTAATTTGGGTGCTACAAACTGTTCAGATAAAGTTATACATAATATTGAGATAGCTAAAAAGTATATTAAATCTGTTGGGATTGAAACACCAATGACTCCAGAATTTTTTAACACTTTTTTTGAAAAAAAAGATAAAATTCTCAACACGAATCTTGATTTTATTAATTGTGCAGAATTACACTTGAATGAATCTAATATTGCTAACTATTTTGGAGAAAGCTTATATATGTCAAGACAGGGTTACGTTTCCCCAATTTGGAGTAGAGCTCTGACTTTGAAGTTGATGAAGATTGCAGATGATGAGAAATGGAATGTTGCTATCCATGATTGTTCAAATCATACGAAATTTGCAAGACATTTGAATGCATCAAATAAACTTAAAAGACCATTTGGAAATAGTTCTTATTCTTCAGAGTTCAATGAACTTCCTCTTGACGCTTTTTTTGCAGTTCTTGAAGACGATTACATTGATTTTTAATAGTATATGGACTATATATACATATTTCTTTATTCTGATATGATATCCAGAATCAATTCATTAAGTAATTTCTTCTGTTTGGACTAGGCTGTATGTTGGTTTTATCAAAAATGATTATACTACTACATTTTGAGCGTTTTAGAAGAAAACAACTTTTTGTATTTATTTAGATAAAGTCAGCAATTCTTTATCAATTTTGCTTTTTTTGTGTTTGGATTAAAAAAATAAAGATTTCTCAAAACCAATTTAAGAAAAACCAAAAATGACCTGTTTTCGTGTTCGTGACCATAGGTGAACTTCATTTAAATATAGTGATAATCTAATCTGTATGGTAAAATAATTATAAGGAGTGAATGCGATGATTAGGCAATTTAATATAAATGATTTAGATAAGTGTACAAAGCTAATAGAACAATGCAATAAAGGAAATTTAAAGGTTAGATATTTTCCTTTGTTAAAAAATGAAGTAGAGAAAAGACTGATTTCTCGACTTAATTCTAATGATCATAAAATGCTAGTGGCAATAGATAATAGTAAAATTGTTGGTTTTATGGAATTGTTTATTGAAGTTGAAGAAAAGTATGTTCAGATATTATCTTTTTTTGCACGAACAAAATTTAACCATGTTTTTGATATGTGCGTTGAATTTATGCGTATAAATTTGAGTGAATTCAGTCTTGATTATGTGATAAGCGACTTTAACGAAGATTCCATCAAATACATGAAATCGATTGGTGCAAAGACAGATGGAAAAGAAATCATGATAAATATTAGAAAAGAAGAATTTATAGAAACTATTGAGGATACAGCTACCGAATTGAACGAAAAACATCATTCCGACTTCATAGAGTTGCATAACAAATTTTTTCCTGAGGTTTATTGGAAGGGGGATTTGTTAGTTAAAGAAATCAATAAGTTTAAGATATTTGTTATTTTAGAAAAAAATATATTACTAGGATATGCTGTATTATCTTGTTTTGGAAGGGACGAGGAAGAAATCTATTTCATATATTCTAAAAACAGAAAATCGAAAATACAATTAATAAATAAATCTTTAGGTGCAGCATTTAAATGGACAGAATCTGTTTTGATTCTTCTTACATCTGAAGAAAAAGATGATTTACAATATTATTTGGATATTGGGTTCCACAAAAAAGAGGTAATATATGTCTATCACATGACTCTGTAGGTTATGAGAATATATATCTTCTTAGCGGGTTCTTATAGGCGTTGATTTATGGAATAATAAATAATTCCATGGAATTATTTGTTAATCAAAAGATTCAATTATATACTGAGAACTATTAATATAGAATACTTGGAGTTATTTTCTATTTATTAAGTTTATCTAATTTTGTTGACCGATGGTTTAATATCATTGGTCAGTTTTAATCCATTAATCCAAATTGTAGCATACAAATTACTTCCAATTCTGTTTAATTCTAGCGCAAGTAAAAAAAATTATAATCGGTCTAGATGTTTCAGTTTATTCATCTGTGGAATTGACAATATTTCATTCAAATTAAGGTATTTATGCCTTGTATACGAAACATACGTATGGTTTAATATATGTTTCTTATGTGCAAATAACCCTTGTTTTACTTGTCTGTGTAAACATATTCATATAATAGCTGTTGTTGCGGGTATTGTTATTTTTGTACCAGAACTTATACCAGTTCTTTTCAAGGCTGGAGCAGTTTTTGCATCATCTATTATTATATATTTAGGATTATAGGAGGAATTAAATGATGAAATTCAATTATGAACTAGGTTTGGAAAGATCATTGCCTATTGCGAAAGAAAGGATGTCATATGCTTATCATGTGCGAGAAAAACCAGCAAAAATATTTTTTGGTATATGTTTAATAATTCCTATAGCAGGTTTTATCTTCTCGTTATCAGCAAAAGATTACCTATTTATGATTGTCCACATTACTTTAATTATTTTATTATTGTTGATGTTACTGAAACTGGAAGTAGTGTTGATTTCTACAGAGTGAAATAAAATCAAAGTTCTCTTTCAAAAATATAAAAAACATATCATTAAGAATACTAGATCTTTTTGACTAAAAGCGTTAATTATGGTATAAAATAGATGAACACATACAATTATATTTAAATCGATGAATTAGGAGGGGATAGTCATATGAAAAAAATACTATTTATCATTTTATTTTTTCTTATTTTTACCATTGTCGCTTGTACCAAAGATGAGGAGCTATTACCTATAGCAACACGGGCTTATGAACTTTCAGGTATTTTAGCAGATAGCAATGATCGCGATCAATTTACATTACTTGATAAAGCGGATCAAGATGGCATCATCATTATCCGTTCAATTGATCAACCGGGATACAGATTAGATATTACTTGTGGTACCAATTCAGGCACTTTATATCCAACTGACGTAAGATATTTTCCAGTTAAAATAGATGATCTGATCGAACTGACCATTGAAACCGATCAAGGAGAAACCGAATATATGATTTCATGGGAATTTATTCCCTATTCAAATTATTCATTTGATAATTTAGATTATATGCTTGAAGTGCAATCAGGAAATAATGTCATTGGTATTGGTTCACCTTCGTATATTAGTTATGCAAAAATAATCATTAGTACAGAAAGTGTTTATTCAATTCATACGATTGTTTATTCATCATATGAATTAAGCGCTATAGGTGGTGTTACATACGGATTATATTCCAGTGATGGTACACTTGTTACTGGTGATCCTGAATCAATGATAGAAATTAGTTTAACTGAAGGTACGTACTACCTTCAATTCGAAGTACCACATGATACACAAGGTGTCATTTCATTCCAATTTTCATAGTCATTCTTAATTATATTGGCTTAAATCATTTTAAAATGAATATTAACTTATTAGAATAAAGCCGCATGTAGAGTGAATCCTATATAGTAGACAATTAAATAAAAACAAGTAGTGTTTAAATCTTTATGGGCCCTTTAAAATAGGTTGTGGTTTTTAGGAAACACACCTTTCAAATGGGTTGTGGTGTCACACCCCTTTAAAATAGGTTGTGGTGCACAAATATAGGCATGTCAGATTGATTTCTGATATGCCTTTTTTTCTACCCTAAT
>JAHISX010000009.1 GCA_018817915.1 Bacillota bacterium | reverse complement strand
TGCATCCATGAGTTTATACTTCAGTTCGTCATCACCATTGATGAATGCTTGATTTAATCTGGGATGAGATCGCTTCAATTTAATCATTGTGTTTTCACTTACATTCAGAGCTTTTGCGATATCCTTTTGGATAATCCGCCTTGCTACCATGTCTTGAATACTTTTTATTCGTTCATCAAGTACTCCATCAGCCTCCCATTGCTGATATGTATCCAGTACCTTTGGCACATCTATTCCAACCTTTCAGGGTTCAGTAAATTTATCAAAAACTGAAGTTATCCAAGGGTTGAATACTACATATTTCTCTGCAAAAGAAAAGAAACTCCCGTATTTGAGAGTTTCTATCTTCTAGGCTTCATCTAAAGCCAGTATTCCACGCTATTTGTAGTATATGAAATATGTCAATTTTTGTCTACATGCCAGTGGCACAATAATCTAAGCAAAGTCATGCCTTTTAACGTTTTTCGCCATATCACTTGAAGCATAGTTGACAACTACTTGAACAACACTTGTTTGTATCTTGCCTTATAGTTGGCATTACTGTTCACAAGGATTATCGGTAGAACTACTACAACTTATAATATTTTGGATCCAAAATAAACTCATTGCCTGAAATATCCATCCACTCATCAACGATTTCAATAAATTGATGTATTATTCGTGATACGCTATCTACATGTTTTTCGTTAATGGATAAATACGATGTAGCAATCTGATAGTTATATTTCTTTATTACTCCTCCTCGAATGACTTGATGTGAAGTTTTATCTAGTGGTTTAACTAGAATACATGAATCACTTGGATTAGCACTATTTTCTTTATGCATATCAACAACTTTATAATCTGAGTCCTTTTGCTTGATAAAAAGGTTCTTATGAAATCTTTGAGACACTAAATCATCCCAAAATTCTATCCACCTAATCAACTTAACAATAATAGCTTTAGCCTTGTCATCAAAAGAATTGGTGAGAAATAGACGATCAAGTAAACTCTCAAGTGCCTCAATGTGGTTTTCATATGATTGCACAAAGTAAAATCCTAAAAAAGAGTTACCAGTAAGTTTCACCTTCAAGTCGTCTTTACTAAAATCTAGGACATCAGTAATTTTGTGAAGTTCACCTTTTTTAAGCGTTGATGAGAAATATACTGTATCAATATTTTTTAGTATTTCCAACAAAACATAATCTATTTTCCCTTTGACATAATCCTCAACAGTATCGAATAGCGCTCCATTACAGTGTAATTGAGTTACCGTATCACTTATTATTTTACTAATTCTTGTTACATCCTTACCACTTTTGTCATATTTATATGGCGTTATTCTATTATGATTGATATTAAATGGAAGGTCTTCAATATTACCGCTATCTTTATCGAATAGGCAAATGATTCTATCCCATCCAAGTGTTTTAATGGCATATCCTAATTCAATCAATACATTCGGGTTGGGCTTGTCAGGAGATGAAACAATGGATAAGTCACAAACGAAAATTCTAGATTTATCGATTTTCTTTATGATGGTATCAAAAATGTCAGGACTCCCAGTATTTCCTTTAGTATCTCTATCAACAACTGCGACTATCGACGATTCTGTTGATAGATTTGCTATAGCATTGTTCAATATTTTTTCAATGAAATATCTATGACTTGTCAATTCAAGATCGGATTGCCATGAATAGAAAATACTAATGACCATGAGATCACATCCTTTTAGAAAACTTTTTTATTGCTTACTGCATTTAAGATATTCAACCATAAATCGATCTAGTTTCTTAACTCTGTTTTTCGGCCAATCATTGAAAATTAATCGTATCAATAATGCAATAGGTAAAAATATTATCCATAAAACAATAACGACTGTCCATTCGTACCATTTCGTGGGTTTCTCTTCTATTATTGAACCTTCAATTACTATTTGGTTGTTCATCTCTAGCATGATTGCATTGAACCAATAACCATTATCGTGACCCGATCGTTCAAGCCCAACTTCAAGTTTGTCATTCTTTATATATACCTGCATTTGTGTATATTTCTCGGGATTGTCGATATTAAAACGCTGTACGGAGTCATTAAGCACACTTTTCAACTCTTCAATTGAGCCGTTGTATATGTACTTCATCTTTTTATCAACCTTTTCAAAAACGCTAGTAATTTATAAGATTTTTTCATATTGAAAAACTCTCCCTTTCTCTGATCTGGTTCTCCAAATAATATATTACTAAGTTGGATTCTTTTGTATAATCTCTTGTGGTTGTTCTTAAAAATATTTTTATCAAGAACAAAGCTAGATCCCATACGATTAATGTATAAACTAAATCCAATTCTGTGATTCTTCTCATAAATGTAAAAACTTGCTTCTTCAGTATCAACTTTTTCAATTGCATTTGCTAAAGAATATGTTCCTGCATACAAGACGATTTTTCCCTCATTTTCCATTTTGAATAGTTTATGAAGTGTTCCCCAGTAGTCGAACTTCTCTTTATTATATCTTGAGTCATATACCATATTAATCAGTTCAAAAAGATCATCACCTATTAGTTGATTAAACCAGTTATCCGCATCACCTAAGCCATCCCAATATACAGTAATTATTGAATACCATATTTCTTCTAATGTTTTACCGTCGAATGCTTTGGAATCAAACACTTCAATCACAGAATCCATTTTTGCTAATATATTGTCTTTATCAGCAATAAAATAACCGTTCTTCTCAAAGTGTCCAATGGAGTATTCTTTATTGTTGTATTCGAATTCAAACTCACTAACTCCTAAAATGGTCGTTATTACTTTAAATGTTTCAAACTCCATGAAATCCCCTCCAAAAAGAAAAGTGCTATATTATTTACATTATAGCACCAAACTTGATCAATTTATTATTGTTTAATCCCATAGCATTTGAAACATAGTTGAGAACCACTTGAACAACACTTGTTTATATCTTGCCTTATAATTGACATTACTGTTCACAAGTATTATCGGTAGCAAAAATGATTTTTACATTTTAATTGTCGATTACTTACTTTGAACGTTTTGAGTTTTAATAAAACCAGCCAACTCGATTACCTTAAGGTTGTAATCTGCGACTAGAGCAGTTACTAGATTAACCAATTCATTCTCAGCCTCGGATGGATCATTAATTGTGTTTTTTAATGTTATCTCTTCTTCTAGATTCTTGCTTAGTAAAAGTTCAATGAATTTAGAAAATGTTATAGATTCATCCATTTTGTATACTTCAATTATTTCTTGATTCATAATTGCAATTCCTTCAGTTACTCTAGATATTGTTATTTCCATATTCTTCTTCTCCTAAGATATTTCCATATTTTTTGTTTCTGTTCGAAAATGATGGTTTACCACCATCTAATATCTTCATGATATTAAGTTTATCATCAATATTTTCAATAAAATAATTAGTGTATGTGATATTGCCATCATTTTCAGCATAAATATAATTAAATGCATCACCATAAACTGCTACCGATGGGTTATGTGTAACAAAAATCAGCTGTTTATCTCGTTTTTTTGACTTAATTAATGGAACGAGGTAATTACTTATATAATCATTATCAATATTATCTTCTGGTTGATCAAACATAAGAATGCTTTCAGAAAGATCAAAAATTAAATCAAGATAGGCAACGCTTTGCATGCCTAAGGATGCGTTAGATAAGTTAGTGATTGACCCCTCATCTAATAGTTTCAAAATATCATTGTAATTATTAATCTCTAAATTTGGAACAGACTTGCTGTTCATTTGATAGAATTCTTTCTTAGGTAAAAATATATCACTATTTATGAACTTTTTCAAACCATCAGTCATATTCGACACTGTAGATTTTAGATTTTTTTCACCATTAACATATTTTTCGAGTAATGTCATAGAATTCGTATCGTTCTTTAGCTTTGATATTGAGTTTGTTAATTCTTCAACAAGCAGATCAGTAATGTTATCTGGAATTTTATATGTAGTAACAAACATATATTTATTAACAATGGCTTTACCTATTTGTGGAGCATCTAAAGCGAAATTATTCAGCAAATGTTTCAATTTATTAAACTCAAGCAAAATTGAAAAGTTATTTTTTAGACTGGTCAATATTTGATTAATCTCACGTCTTAGATCTGTCATAACTCTCTGAAGTTCCGTTTTCCCCTTATTTACGACACCAATTCTTGTGTTATGTTTATCAAAAATGGAATTATAAAGATCATATAATTTCTTGAAATATGCGTGATTATTTTTCAAGACTGAGAGCTGAACACTTATACGTTCACTGTTTATTCCCGTTGAAGAAATATCAGTCTTTATTTTATTCAACATCGTTTCTGCATTAGTGAAATATCCATCAATTGTGGTGAAGTTGAGTTTATTGTGAATAGTAAAAGTGAAGAAATCCAGTCTCCTGATTTGCTTAACTATTGAAGTTATGCTCTTGTAGTTTTTATCGTATGGTTTAACCCCTAGTGCGATAGATAGTACTAGTTCCAACTTAGATTTGTCATATGGTGCAAGTATCGGAAACTTACTAGAAATTGTTTGTAATGCTTTATCTGGGTTCTCGTAAACCTCTTTAATTTTATCCTGCTTTATTATAGCTATTGATGATAGCTGTCCTTCTGACAGTGGGATTCCATCATAGTAATTACCTGAAATGTTTTTAATATCAAATGCTTTATATTCTTTAATATCCAAACTCTCACGATTACTTAATCTTTCAATAACAGATAGTAAAAGCGATTTACCGCTACCGCGTTTCCCAACTATAACATTCAAACCAGGTGAAAATTGGATGGGATGTTGAACGCCTTTCATGCTAAACTGTACGGACCCAAGTATATTACCCGGAATAACTACTTCGTTATCAGTAGTTCTTATGATTCTTGACTTAGGATCAAGAACAGCCATTTCAAACGAATCAAAATATGTATCGTAAGATCCGAAAATGAAGTTATTCAAAACTGGTGAGTAAGGTTCGGAGTTGTGCCAATCACTAAAAGTAAAATATGAAAAATATGAACCATAGTTAACAATATACTCATACAATGCCTTCTCGTCATTTTCAAGGATGTAGTTTTCATCATGGATTCTTTTTCTGATATTATCGAGTAATGTTTTTCTATCTTGCCCTATCTTATCTCTAAGTATCTCATCAGCTCTTACTGAATGTGTATAAAAGTTTGCTGCCCATTCATTTTGGCTTATTTCATTAAAACTCGGTCTAACATCATATGCGCTAAAAATTTTATACATCGCAAATTTATATATATCATCTTTAGAAATATCGTCGAGATGTTTTAAAACATCAACAATCCCTTTTGCTTTATTACCTTCGGGTATAAGTATAAACTTAGTTTTTAAATGGAATAATTTAGCAATTATCTCACTTAACAATGGTTTTTTCCCGTCTTTATATAGTTCAACAATAATAGGACTTATTTTTGTCATATCGACATTTGGAGAAAAATATGCTCCCATTTGAAAAAAGTTTATACTGTCTACATAAACATCAAGCTCAATCCCATAAATCAGTCTAATTCTTTTATCTTTTATATAATCTTTCAGTTTCGAATAAAAATCACTATCGAAAACATTATGATCAGTCACACTAAAAACTTCAACACCAGCATTGATCAATATGTCTGCAAAAGATTGTGCATCCATTTCTTTGACTCTACCATTATCCTTGTGTTTTGAAGCAAATGAATGCATATGTAAATCATACTTAAGCCATTTCGATTTGTTCATTATATTATCCCCTCCTTGACTCGTCTTAATTATATAAAAAAACTCTATAAGATTATTATAGAGCTAATACATAAAAAATACAAAATTTATTTATATCCAACACATCTCAATATTCGTTTTTTTGAAGTAATCAAATACAAATTTTGTGATTTTGCCAGATGATCAAAATATTCTTATGTCATTTGTATTAATGTGTTCTTGATAATCGTCTAGTCTGCAATTTCTTCCAAATATTACGAAATTCCTTACATGTTTTATCACTAATTCCCAAAATATCAATCAAAATGACGCTATCGATAAGGTCCATCACAACTTCAATAGCACTTCCTTTGCGAATTAAATCGTCTACTTTTTTGAGTGTCTCTAGCAATAAAGCATTATCAATATTGTCGATAATAGGCAAATAAATATCTCCTACTTCACTCGGCAAAATTTCAAGTACTCCACCACCATAACTACGACCATTAATTTCAGTGAATGTCATAGATATGCTATTATAATACGACAACAAAACTATGTTTGGATTCACTCCTTCACGAAATTTTATTCTGTGCATAGTATCAGTCGATATCGCATTGATCTTATTGATGACAAATTTAGGATATAGATTGTTTCTTCTTAAGAAAAAAGCGTCAGGAATCCAAATTGAAGGTACAACGTACCATTTATCACGTATTCTACATTTATAACCTGTATTTGCTTCGTTATTTACGCCATATTCGATGTACTTTTTGTACCCATCTTTCAAAAGACTATCATTTTCGGGAAAATGAACTAAATATGATCTTCTACCTTTTTTGACATTAAATTCTGCATCACTTTTTGTATAGAAAATACCATGGACATGTGAACTTTTACCTATTAACGGTATACAAACTTCACTTAGATCGTAATTAATTTTAGTTTCATCAGTAACTGAAAAATATGAGTTGTTTCCAGTTGTGACACCTACATTGATTATCGCAAAATCAGAAAATTTCTTAAAACGAGCATCTTTCTTTATGGAAGATATAGCCGAAATTTCACTGCTATCCACAAAGTATTTTGTCCATTTTTCTGAAGTATTATTTGTTTTTATAAAAGGTATAGTGTCAATATCTAGGTTATCAATATCAGAAACATTTGTCATTTGTATAACTCGGATTCCTTTATGTTTTAATCCTTTTTTTGCAATGAGAACTACAACCTCTTGCTCAATGTCCGAAAATATTAACTCTGTAAATGTGAGCAAAGTAATCTCACTGTATTTAGAGATTAACAGATCACGCAATTGTCTAGCGTATACAACTTGTAGCAACTCTGCTGGTAAGACAAAAACCATAGTACCATTATTGCTCAAAAGGGTTGTTGATGCCACTACAAATGCAACCCATGAATTTATTAGTTTATTAGGGACTAATCCTTCATGAATTAGCATTTCTGACATTTCATTTCTCTGTAATTCTGTTAAATATTGATATCTGATATATGGTGGATTCCCTATGATTAAATCAAATGAATTATTTATATTATCTAAATAAAACTTAAAAAAATCTTCATGGACTATTTTTATATTAGATTTATTCCCATATTTTACAGAAAGCTTTGTGGTCTCTTCTTCGTTAATTTCAACTGCTGTAATCTTTGTACTTTTTCTTAATCCTGACTCAATTATTGCGTCTATAAAAACACCGTCACCGCAACTCGGTTCAAGTACGTTTTTATAGTCGGATAGACGTATGAATTTGTTAACTATAGAAGTAGCTAAATCATACGGTGTATAATACGCTCCTCTTAGTTTGATCTCTTCTGTATTACTCTTTAGCTTCATTTGTTCCCCTCAATAAGTTTGAATATCATTCTTATTTGATCATTTATATTTTCTATCAATGCTTGCTTTTTACTTTCAAGTATCATCGCTCTTTTACGTACCTTTTCATTTGCTAAGTTAGTATTAATCTGTCTAATATGTTGAGCTGATTCTGTTATATTTCTATGAATTTCTTCCTCATATTTATTACTTAAATCAAGCGGATATATCAATATTTGATTCAGAATTGATGTTCCTCTAGAATAGAACCCATTTTCAAAAGGACTGCCTAAATCTCTTACTAATTCTTCTATTATTTCAGAATTTAACCATGCTTGAATATACTCCAAACTGTATGGACTACAATCTTTTACAGCTATAGCACAATAACCTGCTGTTCCACCAGAAGCTATGAGCATATTATCTTCATCAATACTATACATTGGAGTGTCACTCAAAATTCGTACAATTATCTTTGTACGACTATTGAAAGAAGTCAATGCTTGAGTACGTCCATATTGGTACCAAGTATCGTGAGTACTATTTGGAACATCTCTAGTTCCAACAGTAGGATCTACTTGTTTTGGAACTAATAAACTATAACAATCCATCAAGTATTCCCATGTTTTTGGATACATTTCAATCATTACGCTCTTTTCGATTAAATTACCACTTAGATCATATGGAAAAATAATAAATTTGTCAGTAGACAATTTATCATATGTTGTAAAGCCTTTTTGATTACGCAACGTAGGTTTAAAATAAGGTCTAAGGATCGATTTTTCGATATGATATGTTTTCTTATTTCTGACCACTGATATAAAGCTGTCATTCTGATCACATATTTCAGATAGAGAGAACCAATATATAGGTGTCGGCCTTTCCGCTGATGTTTGAATTCCGTTAAAAATATCAACATAATTTATGATGCTCTTCATACAATGATTATAAGCTTCTTTAAATGCTACAGAGTGTAAGCTCCATGAATCATTAGCAATGTTTTCCACACTGATTTCACCAGATAGAAGCACTTTACTAAGTAGTAAATCATCAAGATTGCTAACTTTGTTATATTTAAGTGTTGAACTATCAACTTTCATTTTTGAGGCAAAGAGTAGCGATGTATATGTTGTCTTGTCCTCAAAAAGCTGTGTATCACCAAAATCAAACACTTCGATGCTTGATAACTCAGATACAAGTATTTCTCTTAACATAATACCCGAGTTAATTTTCATAAATTTGTTTGGAATTATGAAACCCAAGACACCATTGTCTCTCAGCAAATGAATTGATCTTTCAACAAACAAAAAGTATTTGTCAAACTGCTTGTATGCCGCCTGATAATTTTCTTTGTAGTACTCAATTTCTATTGGACTTAATAGTTTATACATTCCCTCTGTATTGACATAGGGTGGGTTTCCAACTATTACATCGAATCTAGTAAAATCATTAAACTTGGTCCAACTAAACGGAACAATTGAGAATTCATCTTGTGATGTAATAGAATCATTATCGAACACATTAGTATTAACCAGTGAGTTCCCAAATAAAATATTATTATCAAGCTTTGGTAATAGTGATGTTGATTTATCAAGTGTCGCAGATGTTTCACCTTCAAGCAGCTTAATTAACAGTGAGAATTTCGATACTTCAACTGCTTGAAGGTCTATATCTACACCATACATACAGTTAATCAATATTTTTCTTTTGTCAGCGAATGTTAATTTAGGAAAACCAGATTCAGAGAACTCAATTGAAGTCGGTTCATTTTCTTCATACCATTCAACACAGTATTCTTGTAATTGAGAAAACATCTCGACTAAAAAGACTCCTGAGCCGCAGCTTATATCAGCGAAGCGAAGTTTGACAATATCTGATGGTGTTAATCCATTCACCTTTCTATCTAGTACGTTTTTCACAATAGTTCGTACTATTTCAATAGGAGTTGATATTATAGATTTATCAACATAGTCTTTTTTCTTCAATAAAACAATTTCATCAGCAATGATGGATATTTTTTCAGTAATGAATAATTCGTATATTTTGCCCAATATGCTTGGTTCAATTATATTAAAAAGATATGGGCTCTCTGGATAATATAGTTCCTTAATAATGTTATAAATTACCAAATTATTCAAATCAAACATTATTCCTTGGCCGCTAAAGATGCCTGAATTGAATCGAGCATCAGCATCTTTAAAAAGCTCATTTAGTTTATTAAGACCTAGATCAATATCATCAAAACTGCTTTTAAGTTGATGGTATGTAGATATGTTTCGATCCTCACATATACGCAAAAAAATGAGCTTATTAATAAACCTTTGAATTTCATCATCAAGATAATCAAGGTTTGAATACATAGCATAATTTGTGTTGACTAGGTCTTTTGCAAGTGAAACACGCCAATTATTCATTTGGCTTAAAAAGTACTTATCTATTGGGAGTATCGTTCTTGATAGTTCAAAAGAACCTTCAAGAATACTATCAAATTCACCACTATAGACGATATCCTTTGATATAATGCCTTTAATCTCATCGTATCTTGTTATATACTCGGAGTAATGGAATATCTTGTATCTTGATTTGCTTACAGAATCAGTGTTTAACGGGGGTTGTTTTGTATCGTAAATTACCAAATATTCAAAATTCGTCAATATTGCAATTTTATGATTGGCGTTCCATCCGTACTTTCTTGTTTGCAATGCTGAATTATCGGAGTGTAATATATCCACCGAGGGTTTCTTTGCCTCAACGAATAGTTTACTTATACCTCTTAATGTCAAAGTATAATCAGGTCTAGACATGTTCTCTTCATATTTTTCAACAACAACCTCTTTATACTGTGGTTTATTACCAATACTGTTATAAACATCCCAACCTAAAAACAAAAGTAACTTGTCAATATACTCAAGTCTGCAGGAAGTTTCATTAAAAGCATTTAATGGATTTTTATAGTATTCAATATTTTCACTAAATCTATCGATTATAATTTGAAAATCCTCTATTGTTATTAGCATGGTAAACCCTCTCAATTTCTACTGCAGTAAATATAAACCTATTATAACATGAACAACAAGATTCTATCCCAAAGTTTTATACCACGATCTCACTATTTTATTAACATCAATTCTATTAGACTTGTTATGTACAACACCAGAAATCCATTCATCAAGTATTGAAGCCTCTTTTATACCAACACTCTTCTTAAAATCGTTGTATTTTAAGATAATATTTGAATATCTTTCAATCTGTTTTTCAACAAGTTCTATCTTATCTAACCAGTACAACAACTCACTATCACCAGATGAACGTGAACCAGATGATCCAATGCGATCATACGATACGCCTTTGTACCCAATAAGCTTCATATTGTAGAACTCTAGTTTATCCTGGAGTTCTTTTTCCTTTCTCATTGCTCTTCTAACATCATCAATCCACTTGTAAAAGGGTTCGTTTAATCCACGATTCGAATGACTCATTGGCTGTTTTCCTCCTATGTTCAAATTGCTTTAAATTTGTTTGAACCGATTCCCTCATGAAAGCGAACTTATCCTCAATTTGTGGATTAGGGTTTTTAGAATACTTAACCACATAATCTACAGCTGATAAGACATCTTCAAAACCATACCCATGGATTAAATCTTCAAACAAGATATTAAATTTGATGATGTCAAGAGATGACTCATCGATGTATTTGTTTT
>JAHISX010000065.1 GCA_018817915.1 Bacillota bacterium | reverse complement strand
TTGGAATACTTCAAGAGCAAATCAGAAAGCATGGTGCAGTTCAAGTCTCAAGTAAAGGTGCTCAAAGACAGACAGAAGCAGCTAAGTATTATACTAAACTCATTAATTCATATGGAACAGTCATCAAAACACTGAACTCAATCATGGGCAAGATTGTTATTGATGGTGATGATGCATTCGATGAGTTTCTTAAGAAAGCAAATATCTGATGAACTATCTAGTTGAATATCATCATCAGATAGAAGCTGGAAACATTCTAGTTGGTGAGGAATTAAAAAAACAGCTAGATAACTTGCTTCAGGATTTGAATAACCCAAGGTATGTATTTGATGAAAATCCAGGGAATCTTCGAATTGATTTTATAGAAACCTTTTGTAAACACACAAAGTCACCATTTAACGGTCAACCATTTATTCTTGAACTTTGGGAGAAAGCAATTATCCAGGTGGCATATGGATTCAAATTGAAGGATTCTGGTTTACGAAGATTCAATGAAGTCATACTACTAATTGCTCGTAAAAACGGAAAAACCACCTTTATAGCTGGTATTGATCTTGCTGAATTCTTTCTTTCCAAAGGTGGAGTCGATATCGTATGTGCTTCCAATACAAGCGAACAAGCTAATATTCTCTTTGAGGAAATCAACAACATGCGAGAGCAATCTCCCGCACTGTCCAATGAGAAACGCAGTAAAAAGAATATCTTCTTTATTTATTCTCCAAAGACAAAGAATAAAATCAAGAAATTATCGGCTCAAAGTAGAAATAAAGATGGATATAACATCGAGGTTGGTTGTATTGACGAGGTTCATGAAATGACGGATTCAAAAGTCTATGATGCTATCAAGCAAAGCCAATCAACTAAAAAAGAACCATTAATATTCATTATCACCACTGAAGGGACTACAGTAGGAGGCTTTCTTGATAACAAATTAGATTATGCAAGGAAGATGCTAAAGGGCGAAATAAGCGATGAGCGAGTGCTTCCTTGGTTATATACCCAAGACAACACTCAGGAAATATATGACGATTCCAGGAATTGGCAGAAATCAAATCCAAGTATAGGTGTAGTGAAACTTCCCTCGTATCTTGAAGACGTCATGAATAAATCAAAAAATGACCACTCAACCAAAGTGACCATGTTATGTAAAGACTTCAACATTAAACAAGTGGATCAAGGTGCATGGCTGTCTTTTGATGACTTAAACAACGAAGTTAAGTATGATCTAAACACACTCAAGAACTCCTATGCTATCGGTGGAGTAGATTTATCATCAACTACCGATTTAACTGCAGCTGTTCTAGTCATTCAGAAAAAGGATGACAACAAGAAATACATTTTATCGCAGTTCTTCATGCCAAGTGAAGTGGTTAAGAAACGCATAGAAGAAGATAATGTACCATATGATATATGGATTAAAAGAGGATTAATTACACTGACTGAAGGCAATCAAAATGATTTTTCTTTAGTTTCACAATGGTTTATGAGAATGATTCAAGAACATCAAATTAGACCCTTGTGGGTTGGCTTTGATCCATGGAATTCACAGTATTGGATTAAGGAAATGGAAGACTTAGGATTTAATATGGAAAAGGTTCGTCAGGGTGTTTATTCATTATCGGAACCTATGAAGCAACTTGAAGCAGACTTAAAAAACAAGCAAATCACCTATGACAACAATCCAATCTTAAAATGGTGTTTATCTAACACACAAGCTAAAGTAGACTTAAATGGCAATATCCAACCATCAAAATTAAATTCGAAGTATAAGCGCATCGATGGTACCGTCGCACTCATCATTGCGTATGCGGTATTAAATAGGTATAAGATAGATTACGAAAACATGATAAAATAAACATATGTATGAAAGCGAGTTGATTAATATGACAAACAAAATATTCGATAAAATCGAAATATCAGATAAACTATGCATGCTTTATGATTTCATTGGCCACAAGATAAGAGATGATTATGCATTAACATCTATCACATGTTCTTCATATGGCAATGAACATAACGTATTAAATCAAGATGCATTGGCAATTGTTGGGGATCATGTTATAAAGCTCATTGTAACTTCAAATACTTATCAGTACAATAATTCTATATCTCGGAAAGATATATCTAATGTTTTTCAGAAAGTGGAAACAAACGATAATCTTGAGAAAATTGGGATAAAATTCAATATTGATTTATTCATGTTATGGAATAATTCTGATTTAAATGGAGATAAGAAGAGAGCGACAACAATTGAAGCGATTATTGGAGCGATTTTTCTAAGTAACGGACTTCAATACGCCATTGAGTTCACAGAAAAAATTGGGTTAATTGAAAAAAGGGATCAAACTATTTTGGATATCATCCCCCTCGAAATATTTGAAAAAAGATTGTCTGAGATGAGTGAATATGGATATCAAAGCTTAGTGTTTTGTATTATCGATGCTGTTTTTTCAATTGGAGCTAATTACACTAGTACAAAAAGAACCGTTGAAAGGTTTTCTAAGTATGTTGGATTAAACATAACAGATCAATATATTGTCAGCCAATTTGTATCAGAATTTAGTTCTCAAAGTCCTGAAGTGCTAGCTACATCAGTCTTTGATAATAAGCAACGAACCTCTACAACCAATGGGATACTTAAGGCTGAGGCAGTAGTAAAATATTTAAATGTATTGCATCAATTCGGGATTGAAACCAAAGATGACTTACTAAGAAACAAAGAGAACATAGAACTCAAGAAATCACTTAAGCAAATCAAAGGGCAATCAAAATTACTTACATTTAATTATGCTTTGATGCTTTCAGGAGATACAGGAACCTTCAAAAAAGATCGACATATCATTAACTTTTTCACAGAGTATTTGAAAGTAACAAATCTAGATGATCTACATTTGCAATCCGAGTTTAATAAGCAACTTGAAACCGTTCAAAGAAGGTATCCTGATTTCAATATGAGAACACTCGATGGAGTGATTTGGCAGTTTATGTCTAGCAAGAAATAAGTGGGGAATGTATGGGTATATTCACTAGAAAGAAAAAGGAAGGTTCAACAAATACCTTCCAGTTATTAAATCAAAACAATAATTTCTTCACTCCCTTTGGAAATAACATCTCAAAAAGTGATGTTGTCAAGATATGTATTGATAGAGTTGCGAGCCAGTGTGCCAAACTCAAACCAAGA
>JAHISX010000064.1 GCA_018817915.1 Bacillota bacterium | reverse complement strand
TCTTGGTTTGAGTTTGGCACACTGGCTCGCAACTCTATCAATACATATCTTGACAACATCACTTTTTGAGATGTTATTTCCAAAGGGAGTGAAGAAATTATTGTTTTGATTTAATAACTGGAAGGTATTTGTTGAACCTTCTTTTTTCTTTCTGGTAAACAGGGCCATACTTTTGACCTCCCATATTTAGCTTATAATTCTGTAACTCATAGGTTTAGTTGATTCATCGATTTCTAATGCACCGACTTTCACTAGATCTTGAAGAATATCTCTGATCTTAAGATGCGGAATACTTCGAATAGCTGACAGTTTTTCAATACGTATCTTGAACCATTTGTTTTCGTATAATTCGCTGTAATACCTTAGAATTGAATAAATATAGTGGGTATTTTTAGTATCAGGCTTGAACCTTAACCCTTTTAATCTATATTTCTCTCTTATATTGTTATAGCAGATTCTTCTATAGTCAGCGTGAATCCTTTGTTCATTAAGATATGTTTCCTGGTCTGCAATTTCTGCTGCATTACTAACAATCATAGAATCAAATACAATTGGGTCTTTAATATCAATGCCAGGTATGAAGCTATCATTTTTCCACAGTTCAACATAATTTAAGTTTTTAGCTTTGTAATAATCATCAAGCCAATTATTAGGTAATATGCCATTATATTTCGAACTGTAGTGTAAAAGAAATAATCTCTTATTCACATCAAACTCTTCTCTATGATAAAATCTTTTGTCTTTATCTATGTAATCATGGTAAAAATTGGATATTGGTGTACGAAAAAATGAAAACAGTACTAAATCTTTGAAATCCATCTCAGGTTTTGATTCTACCAGTCTTTTAGCTTTACCTTTATATTTGTCGATTATAAAAATATCTTGAATCCATCCATCATCGTATAATATCAGAATCTTATCCGGTTCATTCTTATTTGACATGAATTTTGCTTTATCAAGATCCATCCACTTATAGATTTTAGCTCGTTTCTTAACACTTGAAATCTCATCATCTGTTAAAAGAGGGTGCTTTATGATTTCTTGGTGCTCAGTTATTTTACCGTTCTCATCACAAAAAATCTTGACTACTGTCTCGTTCTCACCATATGAAATTTCAGTTTTAGTAATTATCTTGAATGGATTTAATTCTCCAAACTTTCTTAATGCATTTACCAAATAACTATCAATCATGTTATAACCCCTTTACTTATAGTGATTATAACATGTTTTCGTAATCTATCTTGTACCTATTTAAAACGGCATACGCAATAATCAAGGCAACAGTTCCATCAATTCGCTTGTACTTCGAATTTAATTTTGATGGCTGGATATTGCCATTCAGGTCTACTTTCGCTTGTGTGTTAGATAAACACCATTTTAAGATTGGATTGTTGTCATAGGTGATTTGCTTGTTCTTAAGGTCTGCTTCAAGTTGTTTCATAGGTTCTGATAAAGAGTAGACTCCTTGACGAACCTTCTCCATGTTAAATCCTAGCTCTTCCATTTCTTTTATCCAATATTGAGAATTCCATGGATCGAATCCTACCCAAAGAGGTCTAATTTGGTATTCTTGAATCATCTTCATGAACCACTGAGTCACCAATGAAAAATCGTTCTGACTCCCATCTGTGAGTGTAATTAACCCTCGTTTAATCCAGATATCATACGGGACATTATCTTCTTCCATACGTTTCTTAACAACATCACTTGGCATAAAGAAATGGGCTAAAACATACTTCTTGTTGTCATCCTTCTTTTGAATGACTAAAACAGCTGCAGTTAAATCGGTAGTTGATGATAAATCTACTCCACCGATAGCATAGGAGTTCTTGAGTGTGTTTAGCTCATACTTAGCTTCGTTGTTTAAGTCATCAAAAGACAGCCATGCACCTTGATCAACTTGTTTGATATTGAAGTCTTTACATAACATCGTAACTCTTGTTGAATGATCATTCTTCGATTTATTCATGACATCTTCCAAATATGTAGTCAGTTTCACTACACCTATACTTGGATTTGATTTCTGCCAATTCCTGGAATCGTCATATATTTCCTGAGTATTGTCTTGAGTATATAACCAAGGAAGTACACGTTCATCAGTGATTTCACCCTTCAGCATCTTTCTTGCGTAGTCTAATTTGTTATCAAGGAATCCACCCACTGTGGTTCCTTCGGTTGTGATGATGAATATTAAAGGTTCCTTCTTTGTTGACTGGCTTTGTTTGATGGCATCATATACTTTTGAATCTGTCATCTCATGTACTTCGTCAATACAACCAACTTCAATGTTATAACCATCTTTGTTTCTACTCTGAGCAGATAATTTTTTGATTTTATTCTTTGTCTTTGGAGAGTAAATAAAGAAAATATTCTTTTTACTGCGTTTCTCATTGGACAGTGCAGGGGACTGTTCACGCATGTTATTGATTTCTTCGAAGAGAATATTGGCTTGTTCGCTTGTATTGGAAGCACATACGATGTCAACACCACCTTTTGATAAAAAGAACTCAGCAAGGTCAATACCAGCAATAAAGGTGGTCTTTCCGTTCTTGCGAGCAATCAGCAATATGACTTCATTGAATCTTCGCAAACCAGAATCTTTCAATTTGAATCCATAAGCTACCTGGATGATTGCTTTCTCCCAAAGCTCAAGTAAAAACGATTGACCATTAAATGGTGACTTTGTGTGTTTACAAAAGGTTTCAATAAAATCAATTCGAAGATTCCCTGGTGCTTCATCAAAAACATATCTCGGGTTTTTCAAATCCTGAATCAATAAATCTAGCTGTTTTTTTAATTCCTCACCAACTAGAATGCTTCCATCTTCTATTTGACGATGGTATTCAATTAGGTAGTTCATCAGGTGTTTGCTTTCTTAAGAAACTCATCGAATGCATCATCACCATCAATAACATTCTTACCCATGATTGAGTTCAGTGTTTTGATGACTGTTCCATATGAATTAATGAGTTTAGTATAATATTTAGCAGCTTCTGTCTGTCTTTGAGCACCTTTACTTGAGACTTGAACTGCACCATGCTTTCTGATTTGCTCTTGAAGTATTCCAAGTTCAACCTTCATGAAAGCTGCTTGCTCAAGTAGGTTATCTACCAGTTGAGTTTTGGTTTCATCAACGGACGAAAAAAGCGACCGCAGTCGCTCTAGTTCTAAATTGATATCTTTTAGTTTAGACACAACAACACCTCATTCGAATATAGCTTCTGGACATATCATAACCGGTCCTACTGCCTTCATTCCAAAGACTCTACTTGCTAGGTAATTGAACTCCATATTGTGTAACAATCCCTCTTC
>JAHISX010000063.1 GCA_018817915.1 Bacillota bacterium | reverse complement strand
TAAGTATATGCCAAACGATTTTGTATTTGGTTTTATTGATGACTATTACCCACTAGTTATGGAAACCTATAATATTGAATATAGTGTGTACAAAAAAGATGTATTATTAGGTATTGTCTTCGAATACATACAAGTTTTAAAAAACTATTGGAGAGTTCAGGAATTTGATTCAATTTATGATTTGTATATTATTGATTTAGAAGAAGCAATACAAAGTTTCTATATAAGCAGTGAATTGTAAAAGGGGGAAATATATGATATCAAAAGTAAATTCTAAAGATACATTAGTAGAAATTGGCATAGAAAGTATTGATGGACTAATAAGTGCTTTTACATCAGGGATGCCAATTTTAAGCATTGTTAAAAAGCTAAAGGAATTAAGCGATTCATTTAGAAATAAAAGATTAGTTAAAAAAATGATATTATTTCTAGAGGAAATTGAATCACTTCAAATAGAGGCAGATGAATTTCTTAATTCACAACTCAGTAATGAAGATGATCTTCAAAAAAATGGAGAACTTTTATTTGCAATCATAGATAGAGCTGATGATTTAAGAAAAGCTAAACTTATAGGAAAAGCCTTAAAATACTTATTAACACATAAAATAGACAATATGAAGAATATATTTTTTCGATTATGTCATCTAATTATCGATGCATATTACGATGATTTAGAAATATTAGCTTTGTTTAGAAAAGATAATGAACAACTGTCAACAAGTGATGAAGAACGTTTAGAAGAATTATATAGATTTGGATTTTTGATGGATGTAAGATTTAGAGCAGATAATCTAAATGAATCACTTGGTAATTTAATAAATTCGGATGGTTTTGAATCAAACGGTATACTTTATGTATTAAACAATTATGGGATATTACTAAAGGATATATTACTGTCCAAATAGAATATATGATACAAACAAAATCTCAAGGAATCTATTGAATGTATTTAGAGCTTATGTGGATGCTAATATTGGTTGAGCATTAAGAAACATAAAAGTGAGGTTAATTATGAAATCTAGTTTATCTAGTAAGGAACAAGAGTATATAAAAAAAATACTCGAATCTTCGTCTATTGAGGATACACTCGTTTTGAACAATACTAAGTTTACAAATCTAGCGTTTTTATTATCACGTAAAATTGATAGAAACAAGTATAACAATATATTAAACAGTATCTTTCACTTAAGCGAGCTGTTGTATGCTAAATCACTTTTGTTGTACAATCGAGAAATCTTAAAAGAAAATGAGGATATGTCCAAAGGAACAAACATAACTGGAAAAATGCTTTTGATTTTTCATTTTTTTGAATCAGCAGATGAGATTTGCCATACAATATCAAGGGAAAGATTATCAATTTCAACGATTTCTATGCAAATAAGACAAATACTAGAGCACGCAGTCGTGAGCAGAAGAATTATTTTAGAAAAAGTGGATGATTACAAAATAGTTCAGTCAGCAATAGTATCCTTTAATAAGCATATCGGAGCAAATCATTTAGATGTTTTGGAGGGGATGACTCAGAATAATCAAGGATTACTAAAATGTTTATCAAGTCGTTTAAAATTGACAGATATCATAAATGAATGTAATCTTGGATGGTTCTATAATTTTCTTTCAGGTAACATTCATTCACTATCGACTGTTGAACAACTGCTTCCAAATTCTAGATCAAGTGACTATGAATATATTTTTCTACAAACAATATACTCTGCACTTGTATATATTTTGGAGATTTTTTATAAGTACTTTACTGATACAGATTTAAATACTTTTGATTTGAAAAATGATTTTTATCTTTCTATTGAATACTAATTCGAGATGATCTTTTCATTAAATATAATATGATTTGTGGAATTTGTCTATTTAAATGCACATTAAATTTTCAATTTAAAATCAACATTCACATGCTATAATAAATACAAAGATAATTAAACACAAATGAATCGCATCGATTCAACACTTCAAACTATTACAAGTTAACGTAATGAAATCAGGGGGATTTATGAAAAAGACATATTTTGGTTTTGAAGCAAGCAAAAGGTACATAATTATTACTTTTGGTTCTTTTTTATTGTTGTTTGGAAGCATCTATGCTCTTATTGCATATGAGCAATGGTATTTTACAGCTCTTTTTATACTATCAGTTATTATCAATCTTTTGTGGTTTATCGGTAGTTATTCAATTATTAAAACGCGTATTGAATTAGGTGAAAACACACTAAGAGCTGCTTATCATATATGGTATGAAGGTTTTAAAGCAACCATAGATTCAAAACTAATTTTTGATGAGATTTCATATAAAAAAATGAAGTCAGTAGAAGTTGTTGAAGTCCCTATAGAAATCAATCATACATCTACGAAAGCATTGAAAATAGAAGTTAATGACTCATATACTCTACTTTTACTTCTTGATAGACTTAATCAAGAAAAAAGCGATGAATTGATACGATGT
The DNA here is from genome assembly GCA_018817915.1 of Bacillota bacterium. Classification (GTDB taxonomy): domain Bacteria; phylum Bacillota_I; class Bacilli_A; order Acholeplasmatales; family Acholeplasmataceae; genus Peloplasma. The sequence goes on along the minus strand of JAHISX010000063.1, from coordinate 20,108 downwards.
GTTAAAAAAAATGCTGGAGATGCACAGGATTAAAAAACACTTTGTAAAATATAGAATATTGAAATTTGCAAATATTTAGTTCCATACTTTCCCACCGTGTCCTCCAAAGGGTATGTTGGTGGACAAAAGAACACTTTAAAGTGTTTTCATCAAAAAATGCGAGTTTATTTGTGCTCCTATGACACCATATAAGAAGCATTGGTTTGATACAATTGTGTCAAGCCTTTTTTCATGCAGAAAGGGAGATTTTTCCCTATCTGCAATTTCCTGTTTCGACATTTTAAACTGAAATCGGAGGTTTTTCTTGACTGATACCCTGTCAGAGTCTAACCTTTTAACGATTACCTAACTACTTACACGATTGCCTAACAATTTAACGAATATGGAGAAAATCATAGTTTGATACAGAATATTCCCAAAACATAAAAGAATATTTGGTTTCGGGAATTATAATATAGCAATTATCTAATTCCCTAAAAAATAAAAATATTGAAGTTTTGGGAATATAGTGGTATAATATGTGTGGTGATGATAATGAAAATTATAGAAAGAAAACAATACTTGAATGAATTACTATCATTAAAAAATAAACCAGATATAAAAATCATAACAGGTGTAAGACGAGCTGGGAAGTCAATGTTGTTGAGTGAATACATTAAGGTGCTCAAAGGTATTGAAGAAGATGCAAATATCATTCTAGTAGATTTTAATCGGATTACATTTGATGATATTAAAGAGTACAAAAAATTAAACAATTACATTAGAGAAAAACATTTACCCAATGTGAATAATTATGTATTCATTGATGAAGTTCAAATGTGTGATAAATTTGAATTAGCTGTAAATGATCTTTATGAATCAAAAGAGTTTGATATTTATATTACAGGATCTAATGCATTTTTGTTATCAAGCGATTTAGCAACACTTTTTACTGGTAGATACTTCGAGATAGAGGTATTACCGTTTTCATTTTCAGAGTATTGTGAATATCATGGTTACAACAATATAAATGATGCTTTTGACAAATACACTATAGAAGGTGGATTTGCTGGAAGTTATCTGTATGACACAGATAAACAAAAATCTGATTATATTGCTAATGTCTTGGATGTTGTTATTTTAAAAGACATCATGAAGAAAAATGGTGTGACTGATAAAGTAGCAATGGAGAATATTGTGGCATTTCTTTTAGACAATATCTCAAATCTTACCACACCAAGTAAAATAACGAACAGGCTAAATGAAGATGGCATAGCAATTGACCATAAAACGGTAGGGAATTATATATCCTATCTTTGTGAGGGGTTTGTATTCTACAAAATCAAGAGGTTTGATATTCGAGGGAATGGTTATTTAAAGACAAATGAGAAGTACTATTTAGTAGATCAAGGATTTCGATTTGCCAAACTTGGGAAAAGATATTTTGATTATGGAAGACTTTACGAAAATATAGTCGCTTTGGAATTAATACGAAGAGGATTCAATATTTATGTTGGAAAACTATATCAAAAGGAAATTGATTTTGTTGCTATCAGAGGAACTGAAAAATTATATATTCAAGTATCTGATAATATTTCTAGAGAAGAGACCCTTGAAAGAGAATTAACACCTTTAAGACAAATTAATGATGCCTATCCGAAGATTTTAATAGCAAATACAAGGCATGATGACTATGACATAGGTGGAATTAGAGTTTTTGATATTGCGAGATGGTTAAGCCATAATCAAGATAAATAGAAATTTAACGAAGTGTTTGTAATAATTAATTGGAGGGAAATTTATGATGAATGTTTATATAAATATAGAAAATACTGAAGATATAAAAATGTTTAAAGAAAAGGCTTCTTATTTTAATGATTCGGTTCTCAAAGAGATACATTATGAAAGTGGTAGTACCAGAGATCATGCAAGTAATTCACTACATCCATTCGATACACTAGCTGTAGTGAAAATGATATTTGAAAGTCATTGTAACAAAGGCAAGATAATTGAATTAATCTTTGAACACATCGAAAGATTAAATCTTGTTCCTACACCATTATATTACGATTCATTGTTTGAAAATCCTTCAATTTTCTTTTGTGAGAATTTTATATATTTTTCTAGATATGAAAATGATGTATTGAAATTAGACGAATCTTCTTGTGAAAATACTTGGTTAAAGGCAAAGAATGCAAAATATATCATTAAATAAAATTTGGTGATATGGTTTTTGAACAGCGATTTACGGTATTATATGCATCGAAAAAAAGGGGTGCGCAACTTTTTCTAGGGTTATGTAAAAATCAATAGAGGTGCGTAAATTCTGCTGGGGGTGCGTAATTGTATCAAAATAGGTCATGCAACACATACTGAAAGTATAGGTTTGATACAATTGTAGGTGTCAAACCTTTTTTTATGAAGATAAGAGACTATTAAGTTAAGATAATTAAAAAATAGAAAGACAACTTAAAATCCATAAGAAACCAATTCTCAAGATAAAATCAATGTCCTTTTCTATTCCCCCTCTATTTTATTCAAGGCATTATTTGACGTATAATTTGATCATTAGTGTCTATTAATAATAACTTTTTAATATAAAATAAATTATTATTATAAAGAAAAAGTAAATATCTTCTACATAATATGTAAAGTTATGAACTATCGAAATAGTTACATTTTTTTTACATATTTCATGTGTTAAAATATATGTATAAATAAAAAAAGTTTCACAGGAGAAAACGATGATAAAGGTGCTTTTTGTATGTGTACATAATTCAGCTAGAAGTCAAATGGCTGAAACATTTCTAAATGATTTTGGTAAAGAATTTTTTATTGCTGAAAGTGCTGGAATAGAAAAAGGTGTATTGAATCCATATGTTGTTAAAGTGATGGATGAAATAGGTTACGATATTAGCAAAAACAAAACAGATAGTGCCTTTGATTTTTATAAAGAGGGTCGAAGATATACTTTTGTCATTAAAGTTTGTGATGAAATTAATGGTCAAAGATGCCCAGTTTTCCCTAATGCTTTGAAAGATTTTTATTGGAACATTAGTGATCCTTCTGCATGTAAAGGCGATGAAGAACAAATATTAGAAAATACACGTGAAATTAGAGATCAGATTAAACAAAAAGTATTATCTTTTATTGAAGAATATAAAGGATATGCGCTAAAACGCACCAAAGATCAACTTTAGAAATTCTGTTTGTTAAGAATGCAAATTCATGCACTTGAATATCTTTTTATGTGACTTGAGTCATATCAAGTCTTTTTTATATAGATTAAGTATTATGATGAATAACTGTTACTAAAAAATCAAAATTTGACTATAAAGCTGTGTTATAATCTTACCAAGGAGTGATAAAAATGAAAAAACAGTTACCAAAACGTCATGAACTTGATGCGAAATACACATGGGATATGACAAATCTATTCAAGAAAGAAGAATTATACCAAGAAGCTTTTGATTTGGTAGAAAAAGACATTGATTCGTTTTGTGTGAAATTTGAAAATCATCTGAGTACAAAAGAATTAATCAACGAAGCGCTAACTACGTATCAAGATATTCAAACAAGATTAATTAGGATTGGTGCATATTCTTCCTTGCAGGCAAGTACAGATTCTATCTCAGAGGAAAATCAAATTCGTCAAGGTAAAGCGATGATACGGTTACAAGCCATATCTAAAAAAATAGCCTTTTTAACGAATGAATTGAAACAAACTCCAGACGCTTTATTGTTGGAAGCATCAAAAATAGACATGAATAATCACTACTATTTAAAAGAAATCATCGAAGATAAGAAGTACGCTCTAATCCCTGAAGTTGAAAAAGCATTGATTGCTTTATCACCGGTACTTAACATATCATATATAAATTATAATCGTTTCAAATTGGCAGATATGAAATTTAATGATTATGTTGTTGATGATGTTACATACCCAAACTCATTTACACTATTTGAAAATGAGTATGAATATGAAGGAAATACACTTGTTAGAAGAAAAGCTTATGAGACATTTTATCAGAAATTAGCGGAATACCAACATGGTTTGGCAAGTAACTATCATGCACATGTTCAAAAAGAAAAGATTTTGTCTGAACTAAGAGGTTATCCAAGTGTATTCGATTATTTATTACATGATCAAAAAGTAACTAAAGATATCATGGATCGACAAATAGATTTAATTATGGAAAGACTAGCTCCAGCGATGAGAAAATATGCACTCTTACTAAAAAAAGTGCATGGACTAGACAAAATGACATATGCAGATTTAAAAATTGCTGTAGATCCTAAATTTGAACCTCATGTTACGATAGATGATTCTAAAACTTTATTAATGCAAGGCTTATCTGTCTTAGGTGATGAATATAATCAAATAGTTAAACGCGCATTTGAAGAAAGATGGATAGATTTCCCACAAAATCAAGGGAAATCAACTGGTGGTTTTTGTTCTTCACCATATGGAGCATCTTCTTTTATATTGGTTAATTGGAATGGTCAAATGGATGAAGTCATGGTCCTAGCACACGAAATTGGACATGCAGGACATTTTCAATATGCTAATAGTAATCAAAGTATATTAAATACACGACCATCAATGTATTTTATTGAAGCACCATCTACAACCAATGAGTTAATCATGGCAAATCATTTAATTAAAAAGGCAAAGTCAAAAAGAGAAGAAACATGGTTAAAATCAGTCGTGATTTCAAGAACATATTATCATAACTTTGTTACACACTTATTAGAGGCAGCTTTCCAAAGAGAAGTGTATTATAAAGTTGATCATAAGGAACCTCTTTCGGCTCATATATTAAAGAACCTAAAATTAGATGTTCTAAGAAAATTCTGGGGAGATGCAGTTGAAATACCTGATTGGGCAGGTTTAACATGGATGAGACAACCGCATTATTTTATGGGTTTATATCCATATACGTACTCAGCAGGACTTACTGTAGGCACTAAAGTATCAAAAATGATTGAAAACAAGGATATTGAGCCAGAAGATTGGATTAATGTATTAAAAGCTGGTGGTACAAAAACACCATTTGAATTAGCAAAAATGGTTGGTGTTGATTTATCAACAGATCAAATGTTGAATGAAGTTATAGATGAGATATCAATAATTATTGATGATATAATTGCTAACCAATTATAATATAAAATTCTTGGTGATTATATAAATAAAAATTCTAAGCAGTAGGGATTTTAAAAGAAAGAATTCATGAATACCAACAAAATGTATTTATTCATTAGAAATAACAGTATTTTTATTTTACAGGAGAATATATGTCTAAAATTTACTTAAAAAGAATAACTTCTAAGAATTTTATTGAAATTATCGATTTATCAAAAACTCTTACTGAATATCAGCAATTATGTGTTGCACCAAATGTTGCATCTTTAGCTCAAGCTTATGTGAACAAGAAAAGAGCTTGGCCAAGAGCAATCTACTTAGGAAAAAAACCTATTGGTTTTATCATGTTGGCATTATGGGATGATGATATTCCTAAAGAAGATCATCCAGCTTATTATTTATGGAGATTGATGATAGCTAAAGATTTTCAAAGTAAGGGTTATGGAAGTCAAGTTCTTGATTTGATTAAAGATAAATGTGTAAAAGATGGTATAAAAACATTATATACATCTTGTGAAATGAAGGGTGAACAACCTTACCAGTTTTATATCAACTATGGATTTAAAGATACTTTAATTAATGATGGCGAACAAATATTAAAAATGTATCTATCATAAGCATCATAAATTAAATGATAAAAGTATAAGCAAACGCGCTCATACTTTTTTTATTTTTAATGAAAAGCATGATAAAATTGATAGTGTCCATTTCATGATGGAGAGAACTTGTGAAACGTTCAGTTAAAACTTTGTAGACATAATTTTTACAATCCAATGCATGTTCATACTTTTTTAAATCTTAGAAAATGTAATTAAATAGAGATGTATATTAATAGCAATGACAGATTGTATGAAGTTATCATCCTATAAGAAATAGAGGCCGATTATGTATAAAAAAATATTTGAGAATTATGTTCCAATCTGCGAACAAGAAGTTCAAGACAAAAGGGCAATTTTACAATTTATTAAGTTAAATAACGATTGTCTCTTAAGAAGCAATTTAATAGCTCACATTACTTCATCAGCTATAGTAGTAAATAAAAAGATGGACAAGGTATTATTTATTCATCACAATATTTATAACTCATGGGGATGGGTTGGCGGACACAATGATGGTAATCCCAATTTATTAGAAGTTGCTATCAAAGAAGCGATAGAAGAAACCGGAGTGACTCATATTACTCCATATAACAATGAAGTTCTTGGTATTGATGTTATCTATGTTGAAAACCATATCAAGAATGGTAAATTTATCGGAGATCATTTGCATTTAAATGCGACATTTTTACTAATTGCAGATGAAAATGAGAAATTAATTATCAAAGAAGATGAAAATTCTGGTGTGAAATGGTTCTATATCAATGACGTCGTGAATCATGTAACTGAAGAAAGAATAAAAACTGTTTACATTAAGCTACTTAGTAGAATCAAATCATTTTAAGCATTATAAGTCAATATATTGAATAAAGAGGTAATTTCATGAATATAAAACAAATAGGAATCGATGAGCTTAAAACAATATCTCAAGATTATATAAGCTACTTCAATGAATATGAAGGCAGTCAATGGACTGAAGTATTAGTTCATAGAAAATTTAAACAACTTATAGGATTATACGATTTTCTGGGAATTGGGTTATATCATGAAGATCAATTGATTGGGTTCTCTGTTGGAAATCTTGTTCAATTTGATGACGGAATTGTAGCCAAATTGAACGAGTTATTTATTATTAAAGAATGTCAATCCAAGGGTTATGGCACCTATTTACTGAGAGAGTTTGAGAAAATGAGCAAGAAAAAAGGTGCATTTAGAATACAACTTGAATCTGCTAATGATGAAACACATCATCGATTCTACAATGAACGAAACAATTATCAAGATGCATCAAATAATATCCTAAAATCAAAACAACTGTAATTCTTTAGAACGATTGCTTTTTAAAGAAAATAATACAGTGAGAACGATTGGTATGTACGCCTTTGGATATACCTTGAACCTTAGAGAAATTATTATTCCTATATCTGTAACAGGTATGTATCTTGGTGTATTTTATGGTGATCATGATATCACAATCTATTTAGAAGCAGAATCTCAACCAGTAGGATGGAGTAGTAGTTGGTTAGGTTCAATCTTAGATTACAATGTTGTTTGGGGTTATACAAATTAAATTGACATAAAAAGCGTAAAAGATTTCTATGTTGATATCTAATTATTTAATAGATTGATAACAGTTAAATATACAGTCAGATTAACCACTAATCTTCTTGAATGAAATAAATATTAAAAAAATAATATTGGTGTGAAAATGATGAAGTTTTATTGCTTGTTTTAGGGTATTAAGTTATAATCAATTTGAAATATGCTGATAAAAAAAAGTTATTATAAAGACCCACGGGTAATTTAAATTTTTTTTAGGCTAAAGGTGGTTTTTTTATGACGGACAAGTATAAATATAATCTGAGAACCTTCATTATTTTCGGTGTTTTATTTGAATTGATGAATGTTTTTTATAATCCATATGCGATGAAGTTTTTAGAACGAATTGGGGGAACAGAATTTCACTTCTCATTAATTAATTCTACAAAAGGAATTATCATGATTTTTGCTACTTTACCAGCAGCTTTCATGATTAATAAAATCGCTAATAAACAGAAAGTGATTGCGAATACAGTACTTGTTATGGCAATCATTATCTTTTCATTATTTTTCGTTCCAATGCTACCAAATGCATATCAAGTAACTGCATTTATTCTTATTCTGACTTTCTTGATGATTCCAATCTCAGTATACAATCTCAGCTATCAGAACATTACTGCTGAAATATTTCCAGTGCGAAGAGCTAGGGTATTATCGAAAAGAAGTATCTATACCATAATATTTACTACCACTGCAACTATTACTACTGGTTTAGTATTTCGTTATTTCGCACATGCTAATAGTGATTATATTCTCATCTATCGGATTTTATATTGCATGGCATTTATTTTAGGATTACTTGCCTTCTTTACAATTAGAAAATTACGTTATGAACCTATGGAAGCACAAGTGCCTATAAAATTTAAAGGTAGCTTAAAGAAGGTTTTTAAAAATAAACGTTACACTAAATTTGTTTTAAGCTCGGCTATATTCCATTTTGGTTGGCAGATGGGTTGGCCCTTGTTCTCTATATATACGATAAAAACATTAGGCGCTGACGAATTCTGGTTGTCGATTATTAGTGTTGGGTCTGCGATTGTTATGCTTTTATCACTACGTATGTGGCCTAGAGTAATTGAAAAATATGGTAATGAGAAAATAGCCTATATATGCACATTCGGCATGGCCATCACACCAATCCTTTATATCCTGTCTCAAAGTCTTTTAGTACTTGCAATATTCTCTTCTTTATCAGGTTTATTCACATCGGGGACAATCATGGTTTTATTTAATGATATGTTAGAAGTGATTCCTGAGAAAAACAGAATGATCTATGTGGGATATTATAATATCTTGACGAATATGACATTAGCAATATCACCTCTAGTAGGAAATTATTTTTACGAAACAAAAGGCATTGTATATGCCTTGATTATCACTTTCATCTTTAGATTCCTAGGTGGTATGGCATTCATGATTCGCGAACGGTCAGAAAGAAAGCGAAAAGTTATTGAATGCATTGATCTACTTTGATTAAGAGATAAGTCTTGATACATAAGAGAATGAATAATTTGCCCTCGTAGGAAACATTTTTCCTACAAAAAGGTAAAGTATACTCTAATTACAAATTTCATTATTCCTGAAAGGTTTTTTTCATAGCTTTTATAAAGAGTATTATATTTTCAATAGAATGATGACTTTTCTGATTTGATTTTGAACTTGTGATAAAAAAAAGCAAAAATCATTTATTAAATAAAATATGATAAACTTAGTAATGATAAGTGCATTTAAATTCAAAAAGGGTTGGGTGGAAGCATGATAAGAAAATTTTTGTCTTCTTTTATATTTATAATTTTTGCATTCGTCTTGATTCTTGTCGAGGTGTCTATTACCCTTCCTGTTGATTCTGGAGATATTTCTCATAATGGTGTAAATCTATTCAATAGAATCTTGTTGTCTATAGTCGCGGTTACTATTTTCATTTTCGAAATCATACCATTGAGTAAGAAAATTATTAACAAAATACACCGTTTTCTATACGTGTCATTATCCTCAATTTTTATAGTGTTAACTGCAATATTATGGATGACTTATTTTGTGTGGAAGTAAGGATCACTCAAAAAGAAAATAACGGATAAGAAATGTATTTTTAATACATGCAACATATGAAAATCTCATTATAAGAATAACAAATCATATGATTTATACCATTTAACTATACATATACTTATATTAAATTAACGAAGATATGCTATCATATAAATATAAAAATTGCAGAGGTGTGAAATGGACTATTTAATTTATGGATCGATTGGTTTAGCAGTTATTATTATTTTATGGTTACTTTTAAAATCAAAGAAACAATCAAATCCAGATTCTGAATTGGTTAGAGAAATCGGTAAATCAGATCCTAAGAAAGATTATTACGTCTTATCTGGCATCGAATTTCATGATGGGGTTCGATCAGCAAAAATCGATCATTTAATTATCAATCCATCAGGAATACATGCAGTCCTAGAATATCTACATGACGGCTATATTGAAGGATTTGAGCAAGACCATTCATGGTCATTTGAGTATAAAGGAGTGTCTGATTCATTTGATAATCCTATTCATACTGCAAGACTACTCAAACAATCAATAGATAAAGTACTTAAAAAGGATTTGCCAATCTTTTTATATGTTGTATTTCCTAAAGATGCAGAACTTCCTAAGAAGAGAATGCCTTTACCGGTAATACACTCAGATGAATTAAATGATTATCTAGACAAAAATTTTAGATCTAAAAAAAGGATTTCATCTAATGATGTGATAATGACATATGAACTTTTTAATAAGGTAAAGAATAATTAGAAATATTTAAAATGATGTCTTTGAGCAATAAGAGGATAGATGTGGGTGATATGATATGAAAGAAGCTACAAGATTCTTAGGGTTTTTTAGCATACTCATGACAATTTTGTTAATTTATGTAACTGTGGATTTTTTTATAGATATCAATTTAGTAGATGTACCTTGGGGCGTATTACTCTCATTTTATTATTTAGTGACGATCATAGCAGTAATGGCAATTATCTTAACAGTTCCTTTTCTGATCTATTTGAAAAAAGTTAAATTTAGAAATATGAAATTTTATACATTTTCTCATCTCACATTTGTCATATTAACTATCATATTGCTCATAGTATTGTCAATTTAATTAAAAAAGTGTGCATTTGATTGCACACTTTGTTTTTTTCTTAAAAACTCATATTGTCTAAATTATCTCTTAATATTTTAGATGAAGCCTTTAATTTAACGTTCTCTTGGTCATCAAGTTTCAATTTTACAACATGATGTACTCCATCTCTATTAATAACTGCAGGAAGTCCAATATATACATCATGGTCACAATCATAGACACCACCGTTATAGACTGAAATAGGAATAATACGATTTTCATTATTTAGGATTGCTTGTGTAATCCTAACTAAAGCCATACCTACAGCATAATATGTTGCTTTCTTTCTCTTGATGATTTCATAAGCAGCATTTTTGACATTTAAATAGATTTTATCAAGATCCTCAAATGTTATCTCTTCCATAGATTCAATAACGTCTTTAATTGGTTTTGCGCCTACATATGCATTAGACCAACAAACAAATTCTGAATCCCCATGTTCACCTAATATATAAGCATGAATATTTCTGACGTTAATAGAAATTTGTCTAGATACTTCGTATCTAAGTCTTGCTGTATCTAATAGTGTTCCACTACCAATTACTCTAGAAGATGGTAATCCTGATTCTTTCCAGGCAACATATGTTAAGATATCAACCGGATTGGATGCTACCAATATGATGCCATCAAAACCTGATGCCATCACTTGACTAACAACTGATTTCATAATTGAGGCATTTCTATTGAGTAAATCAATTCTTGTCTCACCCTCTTTTTGATTGACACCAGCAGTGATGACAACAAGAGCAGCATTCTTGCATTCAGAATAATCTCCTGCTTTAATACTCATTTTTCTAGGAGCGAAGACTAGACCATGATTTAAATCCATAGCCTCACCTTCAGCTTTATTTCTATCTATGTCAATTAAAGATAATTCTTCAACTGCGCCTTGGTTGACAAGCGCGTATGCATAACTCATTCCTACAAATCCTGTACCAACAATAACAACTTTATTATCATTCATAAATTCATTCCTTTCTGTTCACTTACATCATCATTTTATGTGGAATGAAGTGATTAAGCAAGTAAAGGGCTCACACGTTCATATATGCTAAAACAATAAAAAACCTTTTTTAACGCGTCTCTATGTAAATAATGTTATAATATAACCATCATTTGAGGTGGTTTTATGAAATTATCAACCGGTATGACTGTACCAATACACAGTTACAAACATAACAAAAAGCTGCATCGCATATGGAAGAAAACCGTGGTATTATATCAAGATCAACATGTCTTAGTTACAGCAAACAATCGAACAAAAGTTATTGAAAATGATGGGCGAAGCTGGCATACAAAAGAACCAGCAATATGCTATTTCTATAATGATTTTTGGTTCAATATCATTGGTATGCTGAAAAAAGATGGTGTTTATTTCTATTGTAATATTTCAAGTCCTTATCTATATGATGGCGAAGCCATCAAATATATTGACTATGATCTAGATATTAAGGTCTTTCCTGATGGTAGTTATGTTATTTTGGATGAAAAGGAATATCAAGTACACTTAAATCAAATGTGCTATTCCGATGAAATACAAACGATTATCGATGATCAGATTAAATTACTTATAGACAAAATTGAAAAGAAAGAAAAACCTTTTTGTCTAAGCGATATTCACTTATATCATGAGCAATTTAAAAATATGAGCAAAAAGTGAGGTTGCTATGAGGCTTTTTCATACTGCCGTAAAAATGACACTGGTTGGTGTTATTGCCAGTCTTATTGCTAAGTTTATCGGACTTGAGTACTGGTTAACAGCTGGTATTCTTGCTATATTGTCCATTCATCTAACAAAAAGGGAGTCAGTTGTTATATCTTCTCGAAGATTAGTTGACTCTGTCTTTGCTCTTTTACTATCTACGCTTTTATTTATTTCATTTGGATATAATTACTGGGTATTCTTTGTCTTTATATTCATCTTTGCATATACATCTTGGATGCTAAAAATTTCAGAAGGTATTGTTCCAGGATTAGTGCTTGTTACACATTTACTACTTGCAACAGAATTTTCACTTTCAGTACTTGCTAATGAGCTATCCCTCATTTTTGTATCGATTGGCATAGCAACAATTTTTAACATTTTATACCCACAATCCACAGAAAAAGAACTTGTCACACATGTAAGATCCATTGATCAGTTGGTTGCAGATCACCTGTATATGCTTGCTTTATTACTTAAAGATCCTGATTACAACGAAGAATATTATCGTCACTATAGTACTTTGGATCATAAGATACAAGAATATATTGATATTGTAGAATTGGTTGATAAAGACTTACTTTTTCAAAATGATCATAGCTATCTTGCTTATTTTCATATGAGAAAAGAGCAAACCAATTATGTTAGACATATGTATTTACAAGCGTTAAAGATTAAAAAGTTACATCCATATGCTGTCGATATTGCAGATTATGTTATTACATTGAGCAATGATATCGGTTTATATAATAAAGCTGTACAACAACTTAGAAATCTAGATGTTATTCAACAAGAATTTAAAGTGTCATCATTACCTTCAACAAGAGAAGAATTTGAAATTAGAGCAACTCTTTATCAGATTTTAATTGAAATTGAATCCTTACTGGTAGTTAAAGTTGATTTCCATCATCAGTTTCCTGACTTTGAAGAGAAATATCTCTAAAATTCAATCAGATATTCATATGCGTTCTCTTTGATGTCTTTGTTTAGAAATGATACAATGAAGGAGAAAATAGGAGGATTAATTTATGATTAAAGGTATTAAGAATTTTAAAAATGTTATGAATAATCAATTAACAACAGTACTTGTTGTCGTTATTGCAGCGTTTGCAGTTTATACAAATGTCAATACAAATTCAGGTATTTGGCTTTTACTTGCTTCATTAGCTCCAATTTTACTCGTAGCAATTGCTGCAATTGGGCTTCAGTTATCAGGTAAATCACTAGCTGCACATTTGGTTTTATTCCTTACTGCTTATTTGTTTGTTGGAACAACATTCATTGCAACATTGTTCTCATCAAACTTTACTAACTTTGTTTTACCAACATTTACACTTGAATTGATTGTTGGATTTGTTATATTTATTTATTTACTCATCTACATCTTATCTTATATATTAGATGGTAAAACTGGCATGAAATTAGGAAAGACACCAGTAATCACAGCAGCAATCATTGCATTCAGCTATTTCTTTATTAGATCTGGATTTAGTGTTGCAGTTCTAAAAATTGCTCCACCGGTCGTCGCATTATTATTTGGAGCTGATCTATTTGCTTTGATGCTGCTATTAGCAGGTGTAGCAGATGTTCCATTCATCTTATTAGATAAAATATTCCTTTCTGGCTTTGCTAATCAACCATTAAGTTATTTCATCTTTGCGGCATTTGGTATCTATCTTGCATATGGTGCAAGTACAGGCATCATTAAAGCGTTAAGGAAATAAATAGAAGCCTCCAAATGGAGGTTTTTTTTTAAAAAGTATTTAAATAAAATTAAAAAAATGCTAAAATAATAATAAATATGACCAAAAGGAGTTTATTATATGATTAAATTTGTGAAAGGCTTTAAAGACTTATTTCCCGAGTCTATTCAGTCCATTATTTTAGTTTTATTATCTGTATTTGCAATTATTGTCTCTGTTTGGAATCAAGTTAGAATCTTTGATTTCATCATCAACTTTTTACCAATTACTTTAATTGCTGCTGGTGTGCTTATTTTGCAAAGCAAGAAACAATCATTTTTTGCACATGCTATGTTGTTTTTCCTATTTTATAGTGATCAGCTAGGTGGATTTATTCGTTCTATATTGTCTTATAATTTTGGTAATGTAAGTTTATCCATTCCACTAACATTAACACTTATCCTTTGTATGGTTGGTGGTGTATATTTGATTTTATATTTAGCTTCACATATCTTAAGTGGTAACTTGAAATTCAATTTCAAGTATAAAAAGTCTGTTGTTTTATTACCTCTAATAGCAATGGTTTTATATGCTTATTTTAGAAATTCATTTTTGACAGTTATTGTTTGGTCATTACCAGTTGTCGTTTCATTATTGTTGAATGCCCCTTTGGCAGCTCTCATGTTTTTAATCCGTTGTTTTATTACTGTACCTATTCTCTTTTTGGATACTTTAATCAATGGATCATTTAAATTTACTACAGTAAGTTATTGGATATTCTTCGTTGCTGCACTTTATATACTCACCATTTCGATTATAGCGACATTAAATATCTTGAATGAACCGAAAGTAAAATAAAGTATTAAGTCTCAGCTGATGCTGGGACTTTTTTTTGCAGCAAAAAAAAACTGCACAATGTGCAGTTACTGTCGAGTGGAGCGGGCGAGGGGAATCGGACCCCCATCTCATGCTTGGCAAGCACGTGTAATAACCATTATACGACGCCCACGTCTTCGTGCTTTTTTATGATAGCAAATTTATAGTGACTTGTCAAGTATTCGGAGCAAAAATTGACATAGTTTTTAATCATATATTCTCTTTTATTTAACAAATAATCTTATCGAAGGTCTTATGAAGCAAATGACTTTTTGTGCTATAATATTTTTGGAGTGATTAGATGAAGAAATTTAGACTACTATATCTATTTATAATTATTTTTTTAATCGCATGTTTTTATACCACATTAGTCTATAATGGCGTTTGGCTTAAAATAACTTTAGGTCTAGGGTCTTTGTCATTTATAGGGTTTATCTTGTGGTTTATTTTCGCGTTTTATTTTACTTTGACACTTCATGAATTAGGACATTTTATTGCTTTTTATGTTCAAAAAGTAAAACTAAGAGCAATCTACCTAACAATATTTGTTTTTTATAAAGATGAGAAGAGATGGCATTTTACAATTAAACCAAAGTTATGGATCTTATTTGGAGGTTTAGTTGTTCCAGATTTGGGAGAGATAAAGACAGAAGAAGACTATGAATTACTAAGCGCTAAATTTAGAAAATCTTTGATTGCTGCTCCAATTGTTACCATTGTTTTATTATCCATCAGCTTGATTACTTTCGTCTTGTTAATGATTTTTAGTCCAAATATTCATTTAAATGGTCTAATCACGCTGAACACCTTATATATCACTTTAATAAGCACTTTATATATCTATACTTTTGGATTATCTAATCAAATGTTTTATGGTGACTTTGTTGCTTATAAGAAAATGAAAGAGGATCCAATATTTAAATTAGCTCAAATCGATCAATATACAATGTTTTCACTTAATGATTCCAAAGAGACTGTCAAATTTCTTTGGGAAAAATCTAGAGAAACACTGAGAAGTACGCCTCTAAACGGCACAATGTTCTACCATGTTGTGATCACCAATTATCTTGATGGCATATTAAAAAATGATTATCCAATTGATTCTGAAATTGAAGAGAAACTTAAACACTTGAACCTCAATACTCTATGTCGTAGCGAACAAGGATTGTCTTTAGCTTATGATTTATGCTTTTATGATTATAAAAAAGGTCATGTTGAGCAAGCTTATAAAAGATTTGAACGCATTCAGACAAAAATCGGAATAAAGCTTGATGAAAAAATGGCGCTTTATTTAAGAAATAAATCAGCACATATCTTGCATCTAGAAGATCATCAAGACTTTTTAAATGAAAAGGATAATTTATACATAGGTCAAGCATGGATTTTTGAAGCTTTGATTGATCCATATGAAATGCTTATAGCTTATCATAAGCCTTTACCTTATGTAGAGTACTCTTGCCCAGTAGTGTTCGATGAACCAGAAGAACAAAAAAGCGACTTGAGTTAAGTCGCTTTTGCTTTCTCGAATGGTGCCCCCAACGAGAATCGAACTTGTATTTCAGCATTACCATTGCTGCGTTTTACCATTAAACTATGGGGGCAGCAAAACTATTATACAAAAATATTATATAAAAGACAACATTATTATGTTATATTTATATGTTGAGGGAAGTGTTTTCTATGAAGATGATTTTAAGATTAGTCAAACCATATTGGCGTATGCTAACCATATCATTAACTTTTAAATCAGTTGGAGCTTTAGCTGATTTGTTTTTACCATGGATTATTGCTTATATGATTGATACAGCAATTCCTGATCTCCAATCAAGTGGATCATCTAATCTTCAATCCCTTTATTTATTAGGTGGACTAATGGTCTTAATTTCTTTTGTTGGATTGTACTTAAATGTTGCTGCCAATAGAAAAGCAGAAATGATTGCAGCCATCACCGTTAAGGGCTTACGTCATGACTTATTTTCTAAAATAGAACGCCTTTCAGCTAGACAAGTTGATTTGATAACAAGACCATCACTGATTAGTAGAATGACCACAGATACATATAATATGTATAATGCAACAGCTTCCATGCAAAGATTGGGTGTGAGAGCACCTGTATTGCTCATAGGAGGCATTTTTATGTCTTTATTGCTAGATCCTGTGCTCACAATCATTATGGTCGCTATGCTCCCTTTAATCATCATCATTGTTTTCTTTTTTTCTAGGAAAGGTATTCCTTTATATGCGAAAACTCAAGGGTATGTTGATCAACTTGTTAGAAAATTAAGAGAATATATTTCAGGTGCACGTGTCGTTAGAGCTTTATCCATGAGTGATCATGAAATTGAAAAATTCGATGAAGCAAACATGAATACAGTCAATGCAGAACAAAAAGCAACCATCACAATGGCACGGATCAATCCTTTGATGCAATCAGTCATGAATATTGGACTAGTTTTAGTGCTTGTCGCTGGAGCATTTCGAATTGATCAAGGAGTCACTGAAAAAGGACAGATCATTGCTTTCGTTACTTACTTTACAATCATCTTAGGGGCGATGATGAGTATTACAAGAATCTTTGTCTTATCATCAAGAGCAACAGCATCTGCCAATCGAATTGATGAAGTACTCAATATGCCAGAAGATATGCAAGATGGTTTTGAATTGATTGAAGTTGTCCCAAATACACCTATCATTGAATTTAGAGATGTCTATTTTTCATATAATCAAAAAGAAAGCAACTTAAAAGGTATCAGTTTCAAATTATACCAAGGACAATCTTTAGGAGTCATCGGAGCAACAGGCTCTGGTAAAACAACCATCATTAATCTTTTAATGAGATTTTATGACGTGGATTCTGGAACCATCTTATTTTATGGAAAAGATATCAAAACCATTCAACAAAATGATTTAAGAAGACGTATTGGGGTTGTATTTCAAAATGATTTAATCTTTGCTGATACGATTTTTGGTAATATTCAGTTCAATCGTGATGTCATCACAGATGAAGATATTGAAGTTGCAACTAGAATTGCACAAGCTGAATTTATCTATGATAAAAATGATGAAATGAATCATCAAATGGCTCAAAAAGGGATGAACTTATCAGGTGGACAGAAACAAAGAGTGTTGATCGCACGCGCTGTTGCTGGTAAACCTGACATCATGGTTTTAGATGATGCTTCTAGTGCACTTGATTATAAGACAGATATGAATATGAGAGTTGCATTAAAGAAAGAACTTAAAGATACGACAATGATTATTATTGCTCAACGTATTAGTAGTTTAAGAGACTCTGATTTAATTTTATTAATCGAAGATGGAGAAATCTTAGCATCAGGTACACATGATCATTTGATGGAAACATCACAGATGTATCAAGAGATTGCTTATTATCAGTTGGGTGGTGAGCAATTATGATGTATGCAGGTAAACAAGGTAGAGGTCGTAATGATGGCTCTCAAAAGGCTCAAAATAGGTCTTATGTTTTAAGAAGACTATGGGATTACCTATATTTTTACAAAACGAAATTAATCCTTGCACTATCGCTCACGGTGGTTGCCAATATTTTATCTTTAGTTGGTCCATATTTAACAGGTAGAACCATTTCAGCAATGGAAGATGGTGTCAAGTACGATCAAGTCTTTTTCTATGCTGGCTTAATGATTGCATTTTATTTAATTAGTGCACTCCTCAATTACATCTTATCTATTTCCATGATTAAGATTTCACAAAGTGTTGTTTATAAAATGAGAAAAGATTTATTCGAAAAATTGAACCAAGTGTCTATTTCTTATTTTGATCAAAATCAAACAGGCGATATTATCTCAAAGATGAGTTATGATATTGACACCATAAATACATCGCTTGCTACAGATGTTGTAAATATATTTACCAGCTCAATAACGGTTGTCATCTCATTTGTGATGATGCTCATCATGTCACCTATTTTAGTTTTAGTATTTGTGGTGACAATTCCTATATCCGTGACAATTACCCGTGTCTTATCAAAAATAGTTAAAAAGAAATACCGAATGAGAAATCAAAAACTAGGCGAAATGAACGGTTTTGCTGAAGAAATGATTACTGGTCAAAGAACGATTCAATCATATGTTCAAGAAGATACAATACTTAAAAAATACGATGAAATCAATGAAGAAGCTTCAACGGCATCTTATGAATCAGGGTACTATTCAACATCTGTTGGTCCATCTGTTAACTTTGTATCTAACTTATCCGTAGCTTTAGTTGGGGTTTTTGGAGGTATTCTATACTTCTTAGGTAATATTAGTTTAGGAAACCTTACAAGCTTTACTTTATATTCAAGAAGGTTTTCAGGACCAATCAATCAAATGTCAAATATCATCGCTGAGATTCAAAGTGCACTAGCTGCAGCTGAACGCGTCTTTATGGTTCTCGATCATGAAGATGAACCACAAGATGTAGAAAATGCTTTAGAATTTACAGATATCAAAGGCGAAGTTAAATTTGATCATGTAACATTCGGATATTTAACAAACCAAATCATTTTAAATGATGTTTTATTTAAGGCACCTAGTGGTAAAGTCATTGCTATTGTGGGACCAACAGGTGGAGGAAAAACAACACTTGTCAATTTATTAATGAGATTTTATGATGTCAATCAAGGGAAAATTGAAATTGATGGTATCAACACAAAATTAATGACAAGAAAGAGTTTGCGTAAAGCATTTTCAATGGTTTTGCAAGATACTTGGATCTTCCATGGTACAGTATTTGATAATATTGCCTATGGCAATCAATTCATTAGTCGCCTAGAAGTTGAAGAAGCAGCTAAAAAAGCACGTATTCATTCATTCATCTCCCATTTACCAAATGGATATGACACAGTGCTCACAGATGAAGGATTAAATATCTCTAAAGGACAAAAGCAATTACTTGTTATTGCCCGAGCAATGCTTTCTAAGACCAAGATGTTAATCTTAGATGAAGCGACATCTAATGTCGATACACATACTGAAGTACAAATTCAAAAAGCAATGCTTGCCTTAATGGAAAACAGAACAACATTCGTCATTGCACATCGACTATCTACCATCCAAAATGCACATTTAATCCTTGTTGTGAATGAAGGAAACATCATTGAACAAGGTACACATCAAGAACTACTTGACAAAAAAGGATTCTATAATGACATGTACCAAAGTCAATTTGCTTAATAAAAACTTTCTTTTGTTATGTTCTTGTATTTTGTTATTGACTTGTGTATAATGAACTTAGGCATTAAGTTGCTAAGTTATATTAAAAGGAGTATCACAATGACCGGAGTAGTAAAATGGTTCGACGCTGATAAGGGATATGGATTTATTTCTTCAGCAGACGGCAAAGACATTTT